>NZ_JBQCVF010000157.1:0-3535 GCF_051962515.1 Neisseria sp. P0009.S007
TTTTTGCCTGTATACAGAATCGGATAGTCTTCGCTCAGACGTTTGGCAACGTAGTTGGCGTTGAGCAATGCCCAGCGTGTTGCCTGCTCCATGCCTTGTTTGCCCATCATGGTCAGGTACATCCAAGTAATCGGCAGGATGGACGCAGAACCGAAGGCCGCAGCAGCAACGGCGGTTTGGTCGGCACTGGCGCTGTGGATGTCGGTCAAAGCATGTCCCGGTGCAAACGGGGCAAGGTGGGCTTTCAAACCGATAGGGCCGACGCCCGGACCGCCGCCGCCGTGAGGGATACAGAAGGTTTTGTGCAGGTTCATGTGCAACACGTCCGCGCCGACTTCGGCAGGCTGCATGATGCCGATTTGGGCGTTGAGGTTGGCGCCGTCCATGTAAACCTGTCCGCCGTTTTCATGGATGATGCGGCAGATGTCGCGGATGCCTTCTTCATACACGCCGTGGGTGGACGGGTAAGTAATCATGATGGCGGACAAAGCGTCGCGGTATTGCTCGGCTTTGGCTTTCAAATCGTCGATGTTGACGTTTCCGTGTTCGTCGGTATCGACAACGACGACTTTCAAACCCAGCATAGCGGCAGTCGCAGGGTTGGTGCCGTGGGCGGATTTGGGAATCAGGCAGATGTTGCGGTGTCCCTCGCCGTTGGCTTCTTGATAGCGGCGGATGGAGAGCATGCCACTGTATTCGCCCTGCGCGCCGGAGTTGGGCTGGAAGGAAATCGCGTCAAAGCCGGTGATGGCTTTCAGGCTGTTTTCCATGTCGGTCAAAAGCGCGTAGTAGCCTGTGGCTTGGTCTTTGGGGGCATAGGGGTGGATGTCGGTGAACTCTGCCCAAGTAATCGGCAACATTTCCGCAGTCGCATTGAGCTTCATGGTGCAGCTACCGAGCGAAATCATGCTGCGGTTCATCGCCAAGTCGCGGTCTTCGAGTTTCTTCAGATAGCGCAGCATTTCGTGTTCGGTGTGGTAACGGTTGAATACGGGATGTTGCAGAATGTCGTCTTGACGCAGCAATTCGGCATTCAGACGGCCTTTGACGTCATCGGCAAATGCGAACGTATCCTTGCCGGTAAACGCGCGGTACAAATCAACCAAATCTTCGTATGCCGATGTTTCATGGAATGCAGCCGCAACTTGAGTATCGTTGACGCGGCGCAGGTTGTAACCCGACTCCAAAGCAGCGGCAAACACTTGGTCTGCTTTCTCTTTGCTGCCGAAATCAACGGTAACGGTATCGAAGAAGACTTTGTGAACCACATTCAGGCCGTCTGAAACCAGCGCATCGGCAAAGGCAGAAGCCAGCGCATGAATGCGGTTGGCAATGCGTTTCACGCCTTCCGGGCCGTGGTAAACGGCATACATACCGGCCAAGTTCGCCAGCAATGCCTGTGCGGTACAAATATTGGATGTCGCTTTTTCGCGGCGGATATGTTGCTCGCGGGTGGACAACGCCATGCGCAGCGCGGGTTTGCCTGATGCGTCTTTGGATACGCCGATGATGCGGCCTGGGGCGGAACGTTTGAACTCGTCTTTAAACGCGAAATAAGCAGCGTGCGGACCACCGAAGCCCATTGGCACGCCGAAGCGTTGGGTGTTGCCCAAAGCAATATCTGCGCCCAGTTCAGCCGGAGACTTCAGCAAAACCAAGCTCATGATGTCGGCGGCAACGGCCACGATTGTGCCTTTTGCTTTCAGACGACCGATAACATCCTGCAAATCTTGTACGTCGCCGTCTTTACCGACGTATTGGAACAGCGCGCCGAAGTATTCGCCGTCATCAGCTTGGGCAAAATCTCCAACCACCAGTTCAAAACCGAAATATTTGGCGCGGGTTTTCATCACGTCCAAAGTTTGCGGATACACGCGCGCATCCACAAAGAAACGCTCGGATTTCACTTTGCCCACGCGGTGCGCCATCGCCATCGCTTCAGCAGCGGCAGTTGCCTCGTCCAGCAAAGACGCGCCTGCCACAGGGAAACCGGTCAAATCGATACACACTTGTTGGAAGTTCAACAAAGCTTCCAAACGACCTTGGGCAATTTCCGCTTGATACGGGGTGTAGGCAGTGTACCAACCCGGATTTTCCAATACGTTGCGCAAAATCACGTTCGGCACGCGGGTCGGGTAATAGCCCAAACCGATATAGGATTTGTTGATCACGTTTTTCGACGCGATGCCTTTCAATTTCGCCAACGCGTCCGCCTCGGTCAAAGCTTCGGGCAAATCGAGTTCGGACGGCATACGGATGCTTTGCGGCACGGTATTGCCGACAAAATCGTCCATGCTCTTCTCGCCGAGCGCTTCCAAAAGCGCAGCCTCGTCGCCAAAGCTCAAATGGCGCACGGCAAATTCGTTCGGGTTGAACAATTCAGATAGTTTCATTTCTACTCCTTCGGTGTTATCGATATCAACACTGTTTTTTCTTGCAGATGTTGTTTCAGACGGCCTCCGCCCACTTTGGACGACATGCCAATATTTCCCTATAAACCGGACAGGTTTCCACATGCGCGCCGGGCAGGTAGCCGGTACTCATCAGAAATTCGCCGACGATTTCGCCGCCGACAAATTTGAAATGTTTTTTAAACAGCTTCACCCATTCAGCCTTGTCGAGCGGATGGTGTGTATCCAACCAGTTTTTGAATGAGCCGTATTCTTGCCGTATTTGCTTGATTTGTCGCGCGTTATAAATGGCTGCGTTGATTTTCAGGCGGTTGCGGACGATGCCTGCATCGGCAAGCAGCCGCTCAATTTCGGCTTCGTCAAATGCGGCGACCGTATCGATGTCGAAACCTTTAAATGCCGTCTGAAATGCCCGTTGCTTCTTCAGCATCAGCGTCCAGCTCAATCCTGCCTGATTGATTTCCAACACCAGCCGCTCAAACAATTCATTGTCATCCTCAATCGGAAAACCGTATTGCGTGTCGTGATAATGTTGGTTGGGGTTGTCCGTATCGTCGGGAAGAGTGGCGACAAATTCGCAGTAATTCATGTTTGTTGAGGGAAAATTGAAACAAAGGCCGTCTGAAAGCATTTTTCAGACGACCTAAGACCTGCAATATCAAACAGGCACAAAACCTGTTTGGATGTTTGCAAAAATCAAGCTACTTCGCCTGCGTATTGTTCGGCAGTCAACAGACCGTCGTAATCGGCAGGGTTGGCAGGTTTGATTTTGAAGAACCAGCCTGCGCCGTAAGGATCGCTGTTGGCAGTTTCCGGAGCGCTTGGCAAATCTTCGTTGACGGCAACGACTTCGCCTGCAATCGGCGCGTACACGTCGGACGCGGCTTTTACAGACTCAACCACACCGGCTTGCTCTTCGGCAGCCAGGTTTGCGCCGACTTCAGGCAGCTCGACAAACACGATGTCGCCCAACAGCTCTTGCGCGTGATGGGTAATGCCGACAGTGATGGTACCGTCTTCTTCAAGGCGCAGCCATTCGTGGCTGGCAACGTATTTCAGTTCTGCTGGGATGTTGCTCATGGTTTGATACTCCATTGATAGGGGGTTATTTTCAGACGGCATCT
>NZ_JBQCVF010000158.1:0-3521 GCF_051962515.1 Neisseria sp. P0009.S007
ACGGGCAGGGGATTTTTGTCTCATCGAACTTATTTGTTCAATTCGTTAGCCAGATACAGCCAAGTTTCAATCACGGTATCAGGGTTGAGCGATACGCTCTCGATACCTTCTTGAACCAGCCATTTGGCAAAGTCCGGATGGTCTGACGGGCCTTGACCGCAAATACCGACGTATTTGTTTTGTTTGCGGCAGGCAGAGATTGCCAAGTGCAACATCACTTTAACGGCAGGGTTGCGCTCGTCGAAGGAATCAGATACCAAACCGCTGTCACGGTCGAGGCCGAGGGTCAGCTGGGTCATGTCGTTAGAGCCGATGGAGAAACCGTCGAAGTATTGCAGGAATTGTTCTGCCAATACAGCGTTGCTTGGCAACTCGCACATCATGATCAGGCGCAGGCCGTTTTTGCCGCGTTCCAAACCGTTTTCTTTCAGGGCTTTGACAACAGCTTCGGCTTCACCCAAAGTGCGGACGAATGGAATCATGATTTCGACGTTGGTCAAACCCATTTCGTCACGGACGCGTTTCAAGGCTTTGCACTCGAGTGCGAAGCAGTCTTTGAAGCTGTCAGCAACATAACGCGCTGCACCACGGAAGCCCAACATTGGGTTTTCTTCGTGCGGTTCGTAGATGCTGCCACCTACCAAGTTAGCGTACTCGTTGGATTTGAAGTCAGACATACGGACGATGGTTTTGCGTGGATAAACCGAAGCAGCCAAAGTTGCCACACCTTCTGCGATTTTATCGACATAGAAGTCGACAGGAGAAGCGTAGCCAGCGATGCGGCGGGTAATTTCCGCTTTCAATTCGTCGTCTTGTTTGTCAAATTCCAACAAGGCTTTAGGATGGATACCGATTTGACGGTTGATGATGAATTCCATACGTGCCAAGCCGATGCCTTCGCTAGGCAGGTTGGCGAAGCTGAATGCCAATTCAGGGTTACCAACGTTCATCATCACTTTGACAGGGGCTTTAGGCATGTTGTCCAAAGCAACATCGGTAACTTGTACGTCCAGCAGGCCGGAGTAGATGAAGCCGGTATCGCCTTCGGCACAAGATACGGTAACTTCTTGGCCGTCTGAAAGCAGGTCGGTAGCATCGCCACAACCTACAACAGCCGGAATACCCAATTCACGCGCGATAATCGCTGCGTGGCAGGTACGGCCACCACGGTTGGTAACAATGGCAGAAGCACGTTTCATTACCGGTTCCCAATCCGGGTCGGTCATGTCGGTAACGAGTACGTCGCCTGCTTCAACGGAATCCATCTCTGAAGCATCTTTCACCAAGCGAACTTTACCTTGGCCAACTTTTTGACCGATAGCTCGGCCTTCGCACAAGACAACTTTTTCGCCGTTGATAGAGAAGCGGCGCAGGTTGCGGCTGCCGTCTTCTTGAGATTTTACAGTTTCAGGGCGTGCTTGCAGGATGTAGAGTTTGCCATCCAAACCATCGCGCCCCCATTCGATGTCCATTGGGCGGCCGTAGTGTTTTTCGATGGTCAGCGCGTAATGAGCCAACTCGGTTACTTCGGCGTCGGTAATGGAGAAGCGTTGACGGTCTTCTGCAGGTACATCAACGTTGGTTACAGATTTACCGGCTTCGGCTTTGTCGGTAAAAATCATTTTGATTTGTTTCGAACCCATGGTTTTGCGCAGGATAGCCGGTTTGCCTGCTTTCAAAGTAGGTTTGAATACATAGAATTCGTCAGGGTTTACCGCGCCTTGTACGACGTTTTCGCCCAGGCCGTAAGAAGAGGTAACGAAAACGACTTGGTCGTAACCGGATTCGGTATCGATGGTGAACATCACACCGGAGGCACCGCTGTCAGAGCGCACCATGCGTTGTACGCCGGCAGAAAGGGCAACGATGTCGTGTTCGAAGCCTTTGTGGACACGGTAAGAAATGGCACGGTCGTTGTACAGGGAAGCGAATACATGGTGCATCGCTTCTTTAACGTTATCCAAACCATTAATATTCAGGAAGGTTTCTTGTTGGCCGGCGAAAGAAGCGTCCGGCAAGTCTTCTGCTGTTGCAGAAGAACGTACGGCAACGGAGATGTCCGCACCGCCGGCATCGGCAACCATTTTGTTCCAAGCTGTTTCGATTTCAGCATCCAGTTGCTCAGGGAACGGGGTATCCAAAATCCATTGACGGATTTCTTTACCCACGCGTGCCAATTCAGCAACGTCTTCAACATCCAGTTGTTTCAGGGCTTCGGAAATACGCTCGCTCAGACCATTGTGAGCCAGGAAAGCACGATAAGCTTCGGCTGTGGTTGCAAAACCGCCGGGAACGCGCACGCCTTTTTCAGTCAGTTGGCTGATCATTTCGCCCAAAGAGGCATTTTTACCGCCCACTCGCTCAACGTCAGTCATACGCAGGTTTTCAAACCAAATAACGTAGTTTTCGGCCATTTGTGTGTCCAATCCAAAAAATGTTAAAAAAGAAACAAATCCGCCTGCTTATTGTAGCCATTCGTTTGATGGCTGTCATGTGTTTTATCTTTTTAAAAATCACAAATTCGTCTGTGATATTGTGCTTTTCAGGCGTGTAGCCTTCTGAAATGTGAATATCAGATTCATGTTTTTACGTGTTATCTTCTTGTTAAATATGGAAAACAAAATAAGTTAATAAATTTGATAAACAAGATTTATTTTGCAATTTTAGAATAAAATTCTACAAAATAGCAAAAAATAAAATTTTGTGCCAATTTAAAAATTGTTCAAATTTGTTGTAATCCTGTGTAATCTATCGGGAATTGCTTTATTGCAAAGGCTGTAACTGCTATGATTGCCGTCTGAAACGTTACCCTCAAGAGGATTCATTATGACTGATCCACGCCAAGTCTTCTATATTTCCGACCGAACCGGTCTGACCGCTGAAAATATCGGTGAAGCCTTGCTGAACCAATTTGGCAATGTTGAGTTCAAACGCCATACCTATCCGTTTATTGATACGCCTGAAAAAGCGCGTGCTGTTGTAGACAAAGTCAACCAGTCAGCTGAAAAATTCGGCGTGCGCCCGATTGCTTTTGTCAGTGTGGTCAATGACGAAATCCGTGAAATCATCAAGAAAGCCAATGCGTTCCATATTAATTTCTTTGAAACCTTTCTCGGTCTTTTGGAAAAGGAACTCAATACGGAGGCGGTTGCCGCCCGGCAGGGGCACCACAGTATCGGCAATACCCAACGCTATGATGCGCGTATGGAGGCGGTCAATTTTTCACTGAATCATGATGACGGCGTCAGCGATAAAAACCTGCAGGAAGCGGATGTGATTTTGATGGGCGTGTCCCGTTCGGGCAAAACGCCGACCTGTCTCTATCTGGCCCTGCAATACGGTATCCGCGCCGCAAACTATCCATTGATTCCCGATGATTTGGAATCGACCGATTTGCCGCGTATGGTCAAACCTTATAAAGACAAGCTGTTCGGCTTGACCATTCAGCCTGAGCGTCTGCAGGCTATCCGTCATGAGCGCCGTCCTAATTCGACCTATGCCAAAATCGATACTTGCCGCAG
>NZ_JBQCVF010000159.1:0-3502 GCF_051962515.1 Neisseria sp. P0009.S007
AACCTGATCCGGATGATGATCCATCTGATAAAGATAAAGATAAAAGAAAAGAAGATAAAAAAGATGACAAAAAAGAAGAATCAAAAGGTTTACTTTGTGATTTTTTTCCAGACATTTTAGCCTGTGACAAAATGGGCAAGCCTGAAGAGGGAATGTTTGATGCTATAAGTATTCCTCAAACTACCGATGATAGGACATGGTCGTCAGACGATTTCCTACCGCCAAATGGCGTTTGTCCTCAACCCAAAAGTTTCAACATTTGGGGAAAACCGGTACAAATCAGCTATGAACCGCTTTGCGTTTTCATGGAAAAAGTCCGTTTTGCTGTTCTGCTCGGATTTATTATCATGTCCGCGTTTATTGTTTTCGGATCGTTGAGGAAATAAGAGGTACTTATGCCATTACTTGCAGGTCTTATACCTTTATTGGCCATTTTGCTCAAAATGCTAATTGTCAGAATAATTATTGCTACTGGCATGACGTTTGTAACATATGCAGGCTATATTATTGCGCTAAATAAATTTAAAGATTACACCTTGAATGCCATAAATTCCATGCCGTCTGATATTCTTAATTTACTTTTAATCGGTGGTTTTGGCCAAGGCCTCGGTTATTTATTCGGCGCATTCAGCTTTTATATTGGAATGAATACATTAAATAAATTAACTTTTATTATGCCAAGGTAGCGTTATGATTTATTTGTTTACAGGGAACATGGGGACTGGCAAAACTTCACGCGTCGTGTCCATGATTTTGAACAACGAAGACGGCTTATTTAAAATGAAGCTTGAAGACGGTACGGAAGTCGATCGTCCGCTTTATTTCTGCCATATCGATGGCTTGGATAAACGTAAATTTAACGCCCACGAACTCACTGAAGAAGAAATTATGTCTGCGCCTCTACGGGATATTATTCCAACCGGTGCAGTCTTGATTGTTGATGAAGCGCACTATACCTATCCTGTTCGCGCTGCCGGTCGCCCTGTTCCGCCTTATATTCAAGAATTAACCGAACTTCGTCACCACGGCCATACGGTTATTTTGATGACCCAACACCCAAGTCAGCTTGACGTATTTGTACGCAATCTTGTTTCAAAACATACCCACCTTGAACGCAAAGCCGTGGGTATGAAACAGTATTCTTGGTATAAGTGTGTAACGAGCCTGGATAATCCCGCCGGTGTTACAGGCGTTGAATCTTCAAGCTGGAAGCCGCCAAAAGAAGCGTTTAAATATTACAAATCATCCAGCCAGCATCAGAAGTTTAAAAAGAATATTCCGCTTGCTGTTTGGGCTTTAGTAGCTATTTTTGCCTTTATGGCTTGGAAAGGTTACAACGTCTATCAGATTTATAAACAAGGTAGCGGCCAAGTTGAAGAAGTTCAATCTGTTTCTGATTCCTCTGCAAGTGAACCGCAGGCAATCAATGAAACTGATCAACATAAAAGTCCACAAGATATAAATTCAAATCTTAAGCCTGAAGATTTTGTACCTACTCTAGCCGAAAAACCTGAAAGTAAACCAATTTATGACAATGTAAGACAAGTTAAAACTTTTGAATATATCGCCGGTTGTGTTGAAGGTGGTAATAGTGGCTGTACTTGTTATAGCGCACAAGGAACGCCGCTAAAAGAAGTTACTAAAGCCATGTGCAAGGATTACGTGAAAAACGGCCTTCCTTTCAATCCCTATAAGGATGAACAGCACACCGTACAACAGCCACAAACAACACCGCAGACAGCCTACGCACCTGAAAATGGACAAGTGCTTACAATGGGCGGTAAAAGCCCTCAAAACCTGATGTATGACGGCTATGTTGAAGCAGGCGAAAAAACAGGATTCCAAAACGGTGCAAAGGTCGGCAGTTAAGAGATATTTATTTAATTGTTGATGTAGCCTAAGCGGAATCAACGGTTAAATAAATATCAACGGGGTGCGGGAACTCCTGCCTTTTTGAAATTGGGTAAATTAAATTGAAACCTGTAAATCGTTTTAATTAAGGCGGTTTACAGGTTTTTGTTTAAGCGCAAAACAAAAGCCTGGGCGGTTTAGACAGTATAACGGCCAAAGTTAAAAACTGAAGAAAAGATATGCCGAACCGTCTAATTACCTTAAAGATTGAATATCATCATAGCCATTGAAGGCTGAATAAATAAGGAAAATGAAATGAATGTAATAGGTTTAGACGTATCAAAAGACACCATAGACGCAACATTGATTACAACTAAAGGAAGCAAAGACTATATAAAAATATCCAATAGTACAGAAGGATTTGAGAATCTGATTAATTGGATAAAAACAAAAAGAATCAGAAAAATTGCCATAAGTATGGAAGCAACAGGCATTTACTACGAACAGGCGGCAGAATATTTGAGCGCGCTATATACGATCTTTGTCATTAATCCCTTAAAAATTAAAGAATACGCAAAAAGTCAGTTTAGCCATACCAAAACAGACAAAGCAGATTCAAAACTTATCGCCGAATTTGCAAACCGACACTTAGACAAACTGACACCGTTTAGGCCGTCTGAAAATCCCATACTCTATAAGCTGGTTAATCTGCTACAACAACTAAAAGAACAGCAAAAAGAAACACTAAACAGGTTGCATACCGCAAAAGACATCTACATAAAATCAACCCATGAAGCAATCATAGAACTGCTTGAAGAAAAAATAGATCAGACATCAAAGCGGATAGAAGGCATGATAAAGCAGAAAGAAAGCCTAAATATCGAATATCAAAACCTGCAAACCATTCCGGCAATAGGAAAAGAAACCGCAGTGATTCTACTAAGACACCTGACAGATAAAAATTTTGAAACAGCGAATAAATTTGTAGCCTTTGCGGGTCTAAGTCCAAAAATTGAACAATCAGGGACAAGTGTCAATAAAAAAGGCAGATTAAGCCGATACGGACACCGCCAATTAAAACGCGCCTTGTTCATGCCTGCCCTTGTTGCCTACCGCATGAATGTATTTCCTCAACTTGTCAGAAATTTGGAGGCGGCAAAAAAGCCTAAGATGATAATCATCGTTGCACTAATGCGGAAATTGGCAAAAATCGCCTTTTATATACACAAGACTAAAAAGCCGTTTGATAAAGCGCGACATCAGACGGTTTAACTAATTTATACAAAACAAAACGGCTGTAAAAACAGCCGTTCTTTGTCGTTTCTATTGAAAATGCAATAACTAAATATTCATTAAAAACATAAAGATAAGAAATTAACTTATTTTAATAATTGACATGCCAATATATCATCTTTTCTATAAGAAAGATTACCATGAGCGACACGCAACTGACCCAAGAAGAACGATACCACATTCAAGACCTGTCCTGCCACCACACCATCATCGAATGACACTCCATCACAATGCCGTTTACCGCAATTTTCTCCTAAATAAAAGTAACGGCGACACTCTGTGGCAACATCTCAGAATATGCAGCAAATCCTACTTCAAACGATACGGTAGCATATGACTCTGAGGCAGAATGCACGAT
>NZ_JBQCVF010000160.1:0-3435 GCF_051962515.1 Neisseria sp. P0009.S007
TTACCAATGGCGATAGAATAAGCTTGCGTTGTCTGCGCCTGATGACCGATTGCAACAGAATCATCACCGACTGCATTTGACAAATAGCCCATTGCCGTACCGTTATTTTGTGCCGCTGCCCTTGCACCGACAACGGTTGCATTTCCATAGTTGGCTCTACTGTGAGCACCAACGACTACAGAGTAATTGTAATTATTTTCTGTATTCAAACCTATGGCGATAGAACCTGTACCGCGGGAATTGGCATTAGAACCTAAGGCAACAGCGCCAACAGTTCCCGAAGTTACCGTTGCATTTGGACCAACAGCAACAGAATCTTCGCCAAGTACGTTGGCATTATGACCCAAGGAAACACTACCCGTCGCACCAGTACTTGTTGCCGCATTCGGTCCGATGGCAATCGAATTGGTTGCTTTTGCACCGTCATTGTTCCAGTTTTTCGTACCGTCAGTTTTGCCTTCTTCTGACTTAACAGAGAAATAGCGGACACGCTCAATTGCACTCAAAACACCATAAAGCTGTGAGCCGTTGATCGCATCAGTGGAAGTAGCGGAAATATCGCCAGGGGATACATTAATGATTTGGCGTTCGTAACCTTTGGAACCGACAGACACAACATCACCGGCATCGGTAGTTTGACCGCCTGCCCAAGTGTAGGTTACACCCATAATTTCGCGTTGAACGTATGCCTGACCTTCTTTATCGGTTTTAGAAGCCGTACCCAAAGCCACAGAATTCAGCAAAGTAGCCTTCGCACCTGTACCCAAAGCTACACCACCAAAGGCAGTGGCCTGAGATTTGGTACCGATAGCCAGAGACAAATCGGCAGATGAATTAGACTGCACACCTAATGCAACAGAACCTTGACCGGCAATAGTATTACCATAAGAACCGCTATACATCGTATCACCAGTCATCTCTTTATAAATATCACGCAGACTTTTACCGCTCAGCGTATATTCACCGGTCTTTGCACCTTTTTCATTATATTTGATGAATTTATCCGTTGCATTGCCAGAATATCGAGTACCACCTACCGAATCTAAATCATCACCACCAATAGCAACAGATGAATTACCATTAGCCAAGACATTGCCACCAACCGCAATAGATTGGTCTCCCTTTGCCCACGCACCCTCAGGTCTGCCCTGTGGATCAACACGGTTACCTGAACCAATAGCAATAGACTGAGTTATCTTAGAACTACTTGAATCGCCTACTCGAGCCGTATTACCAATAGCAATATTATTGTGAGTTACATTCACATTCATAATATTTTGCGAAAGAACCCCAGATGCACGTCCAATAGCAATCGTACCAAGTCCTGTTGCATTCGCGTCTGCACCAAGTGCAATAGCACTTGATGCTGCATTACCCGAAGCTGGAGAATTTGCCACTGCACTTTTACCGATGGCAATGGTATTTCCAGTTTGAGCTTGGGCTGAATTACCTATGGCAATAGACTCACTTTGATAACCCACTGCATTGGTACCGATTGCAATGGCATTTTGCGCATTGGCTGCAGCCTGACTGCCGCTGCCAATTGCAATGCCGTCTTGACCTCTTGATGTGCTGGATTGGCCCAAAGCCATTGAGCCTATACCAAATGCTTGCGCCGAATTACCCAATGCTGTTGTGTTCGTATTATTGGCAAGAGCATTCTTACCTACCGCTGTCGCTTGCGTACCATTTGCTTTGGAATCTGCACCCAATGCTGTTGAATCTACAGAAACAGCATTGGCACTTTTACCTATCGCTGTTGCATATGAACTACTTGCACTTGTATCTGCACCCATTGCAACAGCATGAGTTTGAGTAGCTTTAGCATTGGTACCCACGGCCAGGCTGTTATTATGTGTTGCATTTGCACTCGTACCTACCGCAACTGCACCATTAGCCGTAGCATTGGCTGATGCTCCTATTGACAGCGCACCAATACCGGTCGCTGTTGCACCGCTGACCGCAGTAGCACTGGTCGGAGGATCAACCGCAATTTGTCCTCGTCCCGCAGTTGCCGCATACGAATTACCTGCACCCAAAAGAGCTGCCGAAATTACTGTCAATCTGAAAACTGTCGCAATACCATTTTTACCGGATTCGGCAGATACATCTGTACTGTTTTGTTCTGCAGACGATTTCACACGGCCTTTGGCCAATTCGGAAGTTACGACAAAAGATTGAATCGTACGGTTCCAAACAACTTTAAATATCTTATTCATAGGTGTGTCTTTCTCTTTTTATGATAGGTAAAAGCGTGAGCATGAGCATGACGCTACTTTAAGAATTTATGCGAGGGTTTCCCAGCAAAATGCTTATCTCAAGCTGACGTTTATTGTCACTTTGAGACGAAATTTAGGCTTTTGACTATCCCGCAACGGTATAGTATTTCATACTTACAAAATATCCGCTAGTCTAAAATATCAACCGATTATCTTTAATTTTTAAACAAAATCATGACGTTTAAACAGAAAAACCAATCATCAAAAGTTCTCCAGTCATGTTTTTATTAATAAGCGTAATGTTGTATTCCGTCGACAAGTCATCAGCAATCACAGTAATCATGCAAGCAACGTGCCAATTGCTCGTAATTTTATTTAAAATGAATTGTTTTCTAAAAAATGGAAAAAGCCGTCTGAAAGATTTCAGACGGCCTTTGATGAAATGATTTTGAACAATTGCTTAATTGAATAATTTGTTTTTTAAACTATCAATAAAATTGGCAATATGCTTTTAATACGTCATAGAAAGAATACGCATATCCCTACTTATACAAATGCGGATGGTTTTACAAACCGAATACGGCAATATCGCCCTTGCCTTGACGAATCAGCTCGGTGCCATCGGTCATATCGATAACTGTCGTCGGCTCAGTACCGCACCAGCCGCCATCAATAACCAAATCGACAGCATGTTCAAGACGATCTCGGATTTCGTATGGATCGGTCAATGGCTCTTCATCTTCAGGCAGCATAAGGGTGCAACTTAAAATAGGTTCGCCCAATTCTTGCAAAAGTGCCAAGGCAGTAGCGTTATCAGGAACACGCAGACCGATGGTTTTACGCTTGGGGTGAAGCGTGCGATTGGGTACTTCTTTGGTTGCCTGCAGGATAAAGGTATAACTGCCGGGCGTAGCTGCTTTGAGCTGGCGGAATTGGGCATTATCTACTTTGGCATAAGTACCCAATTCGCTCAAATCGGCACACATCAGGGTCAGATGGTGTTTTTGATCGATTTTACGAATCGCTAGAATACGCTCCATCGCGTTTTTGTCGCCTAGTTTGCAGCCAAGCGCATAGCAGGAATCCGTAGGGTAAACGATGACGCCGCCACTGCGGACAATATCGGCGGCTTGCTTGATGAGGCGGTCTTGGGGATTATCGGGATGGATGGCGAAAAATTGTGCCATGTTTTTTTCCTTATCATTCTAATGGTTTG
>NZ_JBQCVF010000161.1:0-3410 GCF_051962515.1 Neisseria sp. P0009.S007
GCCACCGGAAAAGACGATGCGGTGGACTTTGCCTTCGCGTTTGACCGTTACTTCAAGGCGGGTGGAAAGGGCGTTGGTCACAGATACGCCGACGCCGTGTAGGCCGCCTGAAAAGGCATAGGCGCTGCCGCCGTCTTTTTTGTTGAACTTGCCACCTGCGTGCAGACGGGTGAAGACGAGTTCGACTACGGGTACGCCTTCTTCAGGGTGCAGGCCGACGGGAATGCCGCGGCCGTTATCACGGACGGAAAGCGAACCGTCTTCATGAATTTGCACGTCGATTGCAGTTGCAAAACCACCTAACGCCTCGTCCGCCGCATTATCAATTACTTCCTGACAGATATGGGTCGGGCTGTCGGTACGGGTGTACATGCCGGGACGTTCTTTGACCGGCTCCAAGCCTTTGAGGACGGTAATGCTGGATTCGCTGTATTGATTGTTTTTAGCCATAGGAATAATGTAAAGGCCGTCTGAAAGGATGAAAAACAACGCTTTCAGACGGCCTGAAAGCGTTTGGATTATAGGTTTTCTATTGGATTGCGCCGGATAAAGTCTTCATAGCTTTCTATGCCGCGCAAGAAACGGGAGAGTTCGGTTAATGCGTCCAAATACACGCCGCGCTTGAAGTCGATGACTTCGTCAACCGGCGCCCAGTATTGGTGCCAGCGCCAGCCGTCAAATTCAGGATGATGGCAGGCGCGGAGGTTGACGTCGCTGTCGCGGCCGACCAAACGCAAAAGATACCAAATCTGTTTTTGTCCGCGATATGAACCGCGCCATTCGCGGCGCACCCAGTGGCTGGGAACGTCATAACGCAACCAGTCGCGCGTACGGCCAACGATTTTGACATGTTGCGGCAGCAGGCCGACTTCTTCGTACAACTCGCGGTACATGGCGGTCTCAGGGCTTTCGCCCGGCTTGATGCCGCCTTGCGGAAATTGCCATGAATGTTCGCGTACGCGTTTGCCCCAAAAGACTTCGTTACGTTCGTTAATCAGGATAATACCGACATTGGGGCGATAGCCTTCTCTGTCTAACACGGGGTCGCCCTTCATTAAATTTAATCGTGCAATTTTCCCACAAATTGGGCGGTTTTGACAAATCTTGAGGCCGTCTGAATAAGCCCACAGTTTTTTCCAGACGGCATGAAACCGTTTTTCAAAAAATGTTGTTTATGAATAAAACCATAGCTTCAGGCCGTCTGAAAAATGAAATTTTTTTCTGCTTTAAGGTCTTGCATTCAAAAGCTTTTTGCCGTTTAATGCAAACCTTGCTGAATCAAGGGCAAAGGACACATGCCGGCCGCCCCCACAGTTTCCCTTTTGTAAGTGGCATCTGCCACCGCTGCAATATTTTTACCCCCCGAACAAAAGGTCTGAAACCATGAAAAAATCTTTGATGGCGGCGGCAATCGTGAGCCTCGTCTTGACTGCGTGCGGCGGCGGACAAGGAACCGCCGCAGAATCTTCCGCATCTCAAACCTCCTCTTCCCAAACCGATAAACTCAATATCTACAACTGGTCGGATTATGTCGATCCGGCCACGCTGTCTGCGTTTGAAAACAAAACACATATCAACGTCCGCTACGATTACTACGACAGCAACGAAGCGCTGGAAGCCAAGCTGCTGACCGGCAAGTCGGGTTATGACCTGGTTGCGCCGTCTATTGCTAATGTCGGCCGTCAGATTAAAGCAGGCGCGTATCAAAAAATCGACAAATCGCAAATTCCCGATTACGCCAATATCGATCTCGATTTGTTGAAAATGATGGAAACCGTCGATCCGGGCAACGAATATGCCGTCCCTTATTTCTGGGGCATCAATACGCTGGCGATTAACAAACAGCAGGTTCAAAAGGCTTTGGGTACGGACAAGCTGCCTGAAAATGAATGGGATTTGGTGTTCAATCCTGAATACACCCAAAAACTGAAATCCTGCGGCATCAGCTATTTCGACAGCGCCATCGAGCAAGTTCCTTTGGCTTTGCATTATTTGGGCAAAGATCCGAACAGCGAAAACCCTGATGACATCAAAGCAGCTGTCGATATGATGAAAAAAGTGCGCCCCGATATCAAACGCTTTACCTCATCCGGCTATATCGACGATATGGCTGCCGGTAATCTTTGCGTATCGGTAGGCTACGGCGGCGACCTCAATATTGCCAAAACCCGTGCCAAAGAAGCAGGAAACGGCGTCGAAGTCGAAGTATTGGCGCCGAAAAGCGGTGTCGGTATTTGGGTGGATTCGTTGATGATTCCGCGTGATGCGCAAAATGTGGCCAATGCACACAAATACATCAATCACACGCTCAATCCAGAAACAGCGGCCAAAAACGGCAACTATGTGACTTATGCTCCGGCCAGCCGTCCGGCGCGTGATTTGATGGATGAAAAATACACCTCTGACGAATCGATTTTCCCAAGTAAAGAATTGATGGAAAAAAGCTTCATCGTCTCTCCCAAGTCAACCGATGCGAGCAAACTCAGCGTTCGCCTATGGCAGGCTTTGAAAGCAGGACGATAATTAAAATTGAAATTTGAATACTCAGGCCGTCTGAAACAGTTTTTCAGACGGCCTGAGTGTTATAATTGTCAACACTTTTCAAATATCCTATGAGGAGAAACAGCGTTATGAACAATTCAGTCATCACCGTCATCGGTAAAGACCGTGTGGGCATTGTGTACGACGTTTCCAAAATTTTAGCGGAAAACCAAATCAATATTCTCAACATCAGCCAACAGCTGATGGACGATTTTTTTACCATGATTATTTTGGTGGACACTTCAAAATGCACCAAATCGCGTCAAGAAGTTTTGGATTTGTTTGCGGAAGAGAGCAAAAAACTCGCGCTTGATATTCGTATGCAAAACGAAGAAATTTTCCAAGCCATGCACCGTATTTAAGTCGGAGGGAGAGCCATGAGTATTCAATCCGGCGAGATTTTAGAAACCGTCAAAATGGTGGCCGACCAGAATTTTGACGTGCGCACCATTACCATCGGCATTGATCTGCACGACTGTATCAGCAGCGATATCAATGTATTGAACCAAAACATTTACAACAAAATCACCACTGCCGGTAAGGACTTGGTAGCAACGGCAAAATATCTGTCTGCCAAATACGGCGTGCCGATTGTGAATCAGCGCATTTCCGTTACGCCGATTGCCCAAATCGCGGCGGCCACCCATGCCGATTCCTATGTCAGCGTGGCGCAAACTTTGGATAAGGCTGCCAAAGCCATCGGCGTGTCCTTTATCGGCGGCTTTTCTGCGCTGGTGCAAAAAGGCATGTCGCCTTCGGATGAGGTGTTGATCCGTTCCATTCCCGAAGCGATGAAAACCACCGATATCGTGTGCAGCTCCATCAATATCGGCAGCACGCGCGCCGGTATCAATATGGATGCGGTCAAG
>NZ_JBQCVF010000162.1:0-3376 GCF_051962515.1 Neisseria sp. P0009.S007
AAGGGGTAAGCGGATTAAATGGTTGATCTTACCTTTGCATGAGAGTGAGACAGACTAGCATCTCATCGGATTATCTGGTTGATGCTTCACCTACTGCTGGTGCATGTTTCCTTCGCTAATTCCAGCAAGAACCCCACACGCCTCAACTTCCCGGTCATCGTTGCAACTCGCTCTCAGTGAAACGAGTTGTTTCTCAAGCGCTTGCAGAGCGGTTATCTGCGACCGCACATGAGAGATGTGATCATCGAGCAAGGCGTTGACGGCGGTACAAGGCTGATGAGGGTCGTCCTGATAGCTCTGTAGTTCGTGAATCTCAGCCAGTGACAGGCCCAGGATTCTGCAGCGACGGATGAAGGCCAGCCCCTCACCATGCTTCTCGGTATAGACACGGTAACCGTTGTCCTGCCGATCAGGCGGCGGCAATAAGCCCTGCTGTTCATAGAAGCGGATCGTCTGTGTTTCGACCCCTACCAACTGCGCCAACTGACCAATGCGCATCAGCCTCCTCCCCAACGGATTCTTTACTCTATTGACCTTATAGTAGCTTTATAGTTTAAAATGGTACCACAACATTGTTCAAGTGGAGTCATATTATGAGCAAATCCTGTGGTGGCGCCTGTGGCGGTGATGCAACGTCCGCAGCGGATACCGATATACAGGCCTCCTCCGAGGCGACAGGGAGATGGGTCAGTGTTTATGCAGTGCCGAAGATGGACTGTCCATCAGAAGAACGAATGATTCGCCTAGCCCTGAACGGCTTTGAGGAGATTCGGGCGCTGTCCTTCGACTTGTCGAACCGCCGGCTGAAGGTCGTGCATGACGGCGAGATCGAGCCCGTCACCTCGAAACTGAAGACCTTGGGGCTAGGCGCCTCGCTTCAGGAAACCGTCGCTGCAAATCCAGAGACCATCAAGGCCGCCGAGTTTTCGGCAGCTTCTGCTAAGCAAGAATCCTGGACCCTGCGCTGGTTGCTCGGCATCAATGCACTTCTGTTCGTAGTGGAAATGACTGCCGGTCTGATCGCCCAGTCCACCGGCCTGATTGGAGAATCCCTGGACAATTTTTCCGATGCGGCGGTGTACGGGCTTGCCCTTTATGCGGTTGGACATAGCGTGAAAATGCAGGTACGTGCCGCGCATCTTGCTGGTGTACTGCAACTGATCTTGGCTGTGGGCGTGCTCGTAGAGGTGGTGAGACGCTTTGTATTCGGTAGTGAGCCTGAATCTCTGGTGATGATGGCTATCGCATTCGTCGCATTGATTGCCAATACCAGTTGTCTGCTGCTCATATCCAAACATCGGGAAGGCGGGGCGCACATGAAGGCAAGCTTGATATTCTCGGCCAACGACGTGGTGATCAACCTGGGGGGCATCACCGCCGGCGCCCTGGTCGCGTGGACCGGTTCCAATTATCCAGATCTGATTATCGGCACCATCACGGGGGTGATTGTACTTAACGGTGCCAGACGCATTTTGGCGTTGAAGGGTTAAATAATGCTCATTATTGGCAAAAAGCTCTCGCCGTATGCCCTATTGTCCATATCGGGCCTGCTGGCAGCGTCTGATCAGGCTGTAAAGTGGCTGGTGCAGCAATCAATGGCCTATGGCGAGTATGTTTCGGTGACCCCGTTCTTTAACTGGGTGCACCTATGGAACACCGGTGCCGCATTCAGTCTTTTTGCGAATGGTGGAGGCTGGCAGCGCTACTTTTTTATCGGAATCGCGGTAGTGGTCTCGATTTTTCTGATCAAGCTGATCCTTGAAAATCGTCATAAAGGAGAAGCCATCGCTTACAGTCTTATCCTCGGTGGCGCCATGGGCAACCTGATTGACCGGGTCTTTCGCGGCTATGTTGTGGATTCCTTTGATTTCTATTGGCGAGACTGGCATTGGCCGGCCTTCAACCTGGCTGATATTGCAATTGTCCTCGGTGCCTTACTTTTCGTTTCCAGCAGCTTGTTGGGTAAAAAAGCAAACACCAATGCCGAGTCGGATGGATCTGACTGACACCTACGCCTATACAACACCATGACCGAACTTCCCGACAACATCCTTCACCTGCCGCAATACCAAGTACTGGGCTGCAAATCAACCGACGACGAAATGCACTTCCAGGTGGACGTGCCCGATCCCATCGCCTGCGAGGAATGCGGCGTGCAGGGTGAGTTCGTACGGTTCGGCAAGCGTGACGTTCCCTATCGTGATCTGCCCATCCACGGCAAGCGGGTCACTCTCTGGGTGGTCCGCCGCCGATACACCTGCCGGGCCTGCAAGACAACATTCAGGCCCCAGCTACCGGAGATGGTGGACGGATTCCGTATGACACTGCGGCTGCATGAGTACGTGGAGAAGGAATCCTTCAACCACCCCTACACCTTTGTGGCGGCACAGACCGGCCTGGACGAGAAGACGGTGCGCGACATCTTCAACGCCCGCGCCGAGTTCTTGGGGCGCTGGCACCGCTTCGAGACGCCCCGCATCCTGGGCATTGACGAGCTATACCTGAACAAGCGCTACCGCTGCATTCTGACCAACATTGAGGAGCGAACCCTGCTCGACCTGCTGGCCACCCGCCGCCAGGACGTGGTGACCAACTACCTGATGAAGCTGAAAGACCGGCAGAAGGTCGAGATCGTCAGCATGGACATGTGGAACCCCTACCGGGCAGCGGTCAAGGCTGTACTGCCCCAGGCCCGTATCGTGGTCGATAAGTTCCATGTGGTGCGCATGGCCAACGATGCCCTAGAGAGAGTGCGCAAGGGCCTCAGAAAGGAGCTGAAACCGTCCCAGAGCCGGACTCTCAAGGGAGACCGGAAAATCCTGCTGAAACGCGCTCACGAAGTCTCAGACCGGGAGCGCCTCATCATGGAGACCTGGACAGGCGCGTTCCCGCAACTGCTGGCCGCCTACGAGCACAAGGAGCGCTTCTACGGCATCTGGGACGCCACCACACGGCTCCAGGCAGAAGCCGCCCTGGACGAGTGGATAGCCACCATCCCGAAGGGCCAAAAGGAAGTCTGGAGCGATCTGGTCAGGGCAGTGGGAAACTGGCGTGAAGAGACCATGACCTACTTCGAGATGGACATGCCCGTCACCAACGCTTACACGGAGTCCATCAACCGACTGGCCAAGGACAAGAACCGTGAAGGGCGCGGTTACTCCTTCGAGGTGATGCGGGCACGAATGCTCTACACCACGAAGCACAAGAAGAAGGCACCGACTGCGAAGGTCTCTCCTTTCTACAAGAAAACCATCGGTTACGGACTGCCGGACTTCGCAGAGGAACTCAACTACGGAGTCGATCTATCAACCATCTGAGGGTGGTATCAGATTGATGGGGTGAAGGTGCCCCATCAACCATTAAATCCGTATACCCT
>NZ_JBQCVF010000163.1:0-3376 GCF_051962515.1 Neisseria sp. P0009.S007
CAAAATTTGGAACCCTTGCAACGTTATCCGCAAACCGCCGCTTACTTCCTGCCTGACGGCAAACCTTTGGCTGCGGGAACGGTGTTGAAAAACCCTGAATTTGCGCGTTCCGTACGTCTATTGGCGGAAAAAGGCAGTGCGCCGTTTTATCAGGGAATGCAGGCGCAGAATATTGTTCGTGCCGTTACCAGTGCTGTGGATAATCCTGGCAAAATCAGCATGGCGGATTTGAAAAACTATCAAGTTATCGAGCGTAAGCCGGTTTGTGCGCCGTATCGTGAATATGAAGTTTGCGGCATGGGCGCGCCAAGTTCCGGCGCAATCGCTTTGGGGCAGATTTTGGGCGTATTGCAGAATCAGGATATGAAAGCGTTGGGATCGGAAAATATCCACAGTTGGCGCTGGATAGGCGATGCGTCGCGGATTGCTTTTGCCGACCGTGATTATTATGTCGGCGATCCCAAGTTTGTAAACGTTCCGACCCGTGCCATGATTTCTCAAGCTTATTTGAAACCGCGTGCCGAAGAAATCCGCAAGGCTGACAAGGCATTGGAAACTATTCAGGCAGGCAAGTTTGGCAAAGCATACGCGCAGGGCATGGCGGTCGAGCTGCCGTCCACCAGCCATTTGGTGGTTGTGGATAAAGACGGTAACGTTGTATCGATGACGACTTCGATTGAAAACGCGTTCGGTTCGGGGCTGATGGCAAACGGTTATCTGCTCAACAACGAATTAACCGATTTTGCCTTCAATCCTGTCGGAGAGGATGGTAAAACGGTGGCAAATAGCGTTGCTGGTGGAAAACGTCCGCGTTCTTCGATGGCGCCGACCATTGTGATGAAAGACGGAAAACCTTATATGGCAGTCGGTTCGCCGGGTGGCAGCCGCATCATCGGTTTCGTTGCCAAAACGCTGGTGGCGCATATCGACTGGGGCATGGACATTCAGGCGGCAATCTCTCTGCCGAATATGCTTAATCGCGGCAGCCAGTATGAGATCGAGGATAAAACCGCTGCGGCGGATAAAGCAGCTGCGTTGGAAAAATTGGGCTATAAAGTTCAAATCCGCGATTTGAATTCCGGCGTGCAAGGCATTGTGATCGGCAAAGAAGGTTTACTCGGCGGCGCCGACCCGCGCCGTGAAGGCAAGGTCATGGGCGATTGATATTGTCGGTTTGACATGTAAAGACCGTCTGAACAGCTTCGTTTCAGACGGCCTTTTTAGTTTGGGAAAATATATGGATAAGATGTGTATAAGAATAACATTAAATTTTAATATTTTTATTTTTCAATAAGATAAAAGATATGAATATGTGGATAATTACTTGTGGAAAACAACATGATTTAGGCCGTCTGAAAGGTTCAGACGGCCTTTTCATTGGACTGCTTTATCTATTTTCTATCAGGCTGCCGGCAGCTCGTGAAAAGCGCTGGGCAAGTCTTCGTCATTGGCAAACTCAACCCATTCGTAAGCGCTTTCATCTGCCAAAACGGCACGCAACAGTGCATTATTGATAGCATGACCTGATTTGTAACCTTCAAATGCACCGATAATCGGATGGCCGACAATGTACAAATCGCCAATCGCATCCAGGATTTTGTGGCGGACAAATTCATCGGGATAACGCAAACCTTCCGGATTCAAAACATCCATGTCGTCAATCACGATGGCGTTGTTCAAATTGCCGCCCAGTCCGAGATTATGGGCGCGCATCATTTCCACTTCGTGCATAAAGCCGAAGGTACGGGCGCGGGCAATCTCATCGATATAGGATTTTCCTGCAAAATCAATCTCGAAAGTAGGTGCACTGCGGTTGAATACGGGATGATCAAATTCGATGGTTAAAGTAACTTTAAAGCCGTCATAAGGCGTAAAGCGTACCCATTTTCCGGTTTCTTTGATTTCAATGGGTTTGAGGATTCTCAAAAAACGTTTTTGGGCTTTTTGATCCACCACGCCTGCATCTTGTAAAAGGTAAATAAACGGCAGGCTGGAGCCGTCCATAATCGGAATTTCAGGCGCGTTCAATTCAATCAAGGCATTGTCGATGCCGTAGGCAGACAGTGCCGACATAATATGTTCAATCGTGCCGATGCGCACGCCTTTATCGGTAACGATGGTTGAAGAGAGGCGGGTATCATTGATTAAATAAGGATTCAATTTGATTATTTCGCCCATTTCCCCGCTTAAATCAGTACGGCGGAACGAAATACCGCTGTTTTCTTTGGCAGGATGCAAAGTCAGAGCGACCCTTTCGCCCGAATGCAGGCCAACGCCGGTAACGCTTACTAATTTGGCTAAAGTCCGTTGCAACATAATTGCTTCCTTTTAAAAAGTCTGATGGGCAAATGATACGTTAAAAAGGAAAAAACAAGCCATCATTTTTAATAGTATTTGCCAATATGGATGTTTTGCGGGTGTGAATTTCAAAATTTTAATTATCCACAATAGCATGTGAAATTGAAGTGGGTAATTTGGGTTTTATCCACAGAAAAATAGAAGAACTAAGATTCTATCCTTTTTTATTTCGGCATTCAGTTGGGGTTGGCCTCAAAGATAAAAAGCGACTATCAAATTGGTTTTAAAGAAAGTTATTCCGTTATCCACAGATGGTTTGGTTCTTCATCAAAATCATCATTTTAAAAATTAAAATATTATGATTTGAAGAAAACACTGAATTATCAACACAAAAATGGCAAAATACGGAGGAAATAGAACTAAGTTTATGATTTCCATAAACTTATGAAACTTTTAAGATTGGAAAAAGGTTTTTATGAAATAAAATATCAAAATTAAGGACTGATTCGATTTGCCTGATATTTTCCTACAAACAAGAATTTCATGTTTTCTTTATTTAAATCAAACAACTTAAAAGTAATTATCTATAATCCTAGAAAGTAATTTTATTTCAGGATACAATGGCTTTACTGAAAAATTTTTCCCATTCCATCTAATTAGGAGTAGCAAAATGAGTATTAAAGTAGCGATTAATGGTTTTGGCCGTATCGGTCGTCTGGCATTGCGTCAAATTGAAAAAGCCCAAGGTATCGAAGTCGTTGCTGTTAACGACTTGACTCCTGCAGACATGCTGTTGCACCTCTTCAAATACGACAGTACTCAAGGCCGCTTTGAAGGCTCTGCCGAATTGAAAGACGACGCTATTGTTGTTAACGGCAAAGAAATCAAAGTATTTGCCAATCCTAATCCTGAAGAATTGCCTTGGGGCGAGCTGGGTGTGGACGTCGTCCTCGAATGTACCGGTTTCTTTACCAATAAAACCAAAGCGGAAGCCCATATCCGTGCCGGTGCGCGCAAAGTTGTGATTTCTGCACCTGGCGGCAATGATGTGAAAACCGTTGTATACGGCGTAAACCAA
>NZ_JBQCVF010000164.1:0-3361 GCF_051962515.1 Neisseria sp. P0009.S007
TCGTTTTGCGCTTCTGCTTGGGCCAAGGCCGTCTGAAAAGCCTGCAATTCGGCATCGCCTTGCAAAACGTAGTCTAAAGCGGAAATATCTAAATCAGGCGTTTCTTGAGAGACGGAAGCCAGGCGCCATGTTTTGGGAATCAGGATTTCGCCGCCATCTTGAGTGATTTCACCTTTTATCAGCGCAAACAGGCTGGATTTTCCTGTACCGTTTTTACCGATTAAACCAACGCGTTGGCCGGGGGTGATTACGGCATCGGCTTTATCGAGCAGGACTTTCAAACCGCGTTGCAGGGTGAGTTTTTTGATTTCTATCATGATGGCAGGCAAGGGGATGAGTAAAACGAAAGGCGTTATTTTACCTGAAAAGATATATAAAAGGCCGTCTGAACAAGTATGAAAACGAAATCAACGATTTCTATTTCACTTATTCAGACGGCCTTTATGAAATGACAGTCGGAAATGCTTTCAAATTGTCTGTTGTTTCAATTAAATTTGAAGCTCGGTATTGTCCGCACGGATTTGGCGCAGGAATTTTTGTGTTCGTTCATGTTTGGGATGATTGAACAAATCTTGCGGGCTGCCTTGTTCGACAATAACGCCGCCGTCCATCACGACGACCGTGGTTGCCACTTCTAAGGCGAATTTGATTTCATGCGTAACGACAACCATGGTCCAGCCTTCTTGTGCCAATTCCTTCATGGTATCCAAAACATCTTGCACCAATTCAGGGTCAAGCGCGGAAGTCGGTTCGTCAAACAGCATCAATTCAGGCTGAATCGCCAATGCTCGGGCAATGCCGACACGCTGCTGTTGACCGCCGGAAAGCTGGTAGGGGTAGAGGTCAATCTTATCGCCCAAACCGACTTTTTTAAGCAATTTGACAGCCTCTTCTCGCGCTTTGGCGACAGGCTTGCCTTGTACGGCAACCGGCCCTTCCATGACGTTTTCCAACGCAGTTTTGTGCGGAAAGAGGTTGTATTGTTGGAATACCATGCCGGACTTGCGGCGCAGTGCCAAAATATCGTGTTTGCTTGGTTTTTTGGAAAAATCGATGCTTAACGGCTGCGCATTGTCAAACTCGATTTGACCTTGTTCTGGCATTTCCAAAGCGTTTAAACAGCGTAAAAACGTGGTTTTGCCTGAGCCGGAAGGGCCTAGGATAACGACCACTTGTCCTTTGCCAACATCCAAATCGATGCCGCGCAAAATGGTATTTTCGCCAAAGGTCTTATGGATATTGCGGATTTTAATCATGACAACTCCTTATTTGGCGACATAACGGTCAAAACGTTTTTCCAAACGCGCCTGAATCAAAAACAGCACTTTGCAGAAACACCAATAAATCAATGCAGCTTCGATATAAACGGGTAAAAAGTCATAAGTACGGTTTGCTGTCTCTTGGGCAACACGGAAAAGCTCCGTTACCGTTACCACTGCGGCAAGCGAGGTGTTTTTGAACAAGCCGATAAACTCGTTGCTCAAAGGCGGTACGGCAACGCGGAATGCTTGTGGTGCGACAATGCGGCGGAAAGTCTGCATATAGGTCATGCCGATGGAGAAACCGGCTTCCCATTGGCCTTTAGGTACGGACAAAATTGCCGCGCGTATGGTTTCGGAAGCGTATGCGCCGACATTGAGCGAAAAGCCGATGATGGCGGCAGGAATCGGATCGATATAGATGCCGACGGAAGGCAAACCATAGAATACGATGACCAACTGCACCAAAAGCGGTGTACCGCGAATGACGGAAATATAAAATTCCACCAGCTTCAGCAAGCATTTTTGGAAAATACCGCCGGAGGGCATGATTCTTACCAAAGCAACGGCTACGGCAATAATCATGCCGATAACGAAAGAAGCGATCGCTAAAGGCAAAGACACTGCGAAGCCGGCTTTAACCATAGGCCAAAACGCGCTAATGAGCATATCAGCGCGTGTTTCCGTCATAAACGGCAGAGAGGCAAGGAAATTATTTAACACTGATGTCTTTTCCGAAGAATTGTTCGCCCAGTTTTTTCAGCGTGCCGTCTGCTTTCAGCTCAGTTATGGCTGTGCTGAATTTGGCCAATGCCTCATCATTGCCTTTATTGACAATCAAGCCGGAGCCGACTTTTTCGTCAGCCGGGGCAGACCAAACGATTTGTACGCCGGCATTCGGATTTTTCTTCAGATAGTCCAATACCGCCAATTCGTCGTTCAGGGTTGCATCGGCACGTTTTTGTTCAATCAGGGTCAGGGATTGCGCCAAGCCGTCTACCGGTACGAGTTCAGCTCCTGCCGCTTTGGCTTTTTCGCCATAGTTGCTGGTCAGGGATTGTGCGGTTTTGACGCCTTTGATGTCGTCGATGGATTTGATGTTGCTGTCTTTGCGCGCAACTAATACAGCACCGCTCCAGCTGTAAGGCTCGGATTTGTCAAAAGTTGCTTGACGTTCAGGGCTGGTCAGGCCGACTTGGTTGGCAACCACGTCGAAACGGCCGGCTTTCAAACCTGCCATCATAGAGTCCCATTGTGTTTCTTTAAATTCGACTTTTACACCCAGTTTGTCGGCAACGGCGCGGGTAACTTCAACATCGTAGCCGGTCAATTTGCCGTCTTTATCGTGGTAGGTGAATGGTGCGTAAGTACCTTCCGTACCGACAGTGATGGTGCCTTTGTTGTTGATACGCTCAATCAGTGAGCCTGAGGCCGCACCGGATTGTGCCGGAGCAGAAGAAGCTGAGTTGCTGCCTTCGCCGCCGCAAGCAGCCAAAACTACTGCAGCGATGGTACCGAGTACGAATTTTTTCAACATGGATTTTTACTCCTGACTTTAAGTGTGCCATTTAGTATTAAAGCGTGCATTCTAAGCGAAACTGCCCAAAATACAAAATACATCTTATGCCTTAAAAGGCCGTCTGAACGCTGATTTGTTCAGACGGCCTTGAATGATGTATAAAAAATTCAGCTTATGCAATTTCAAGCCACATGACTTGATAGGGTTGCAGTACCAAATCCTGATTCAGGGAAACGGTTTGACCGCTGATCAAATCGTGTGCTTTAAACGGCATGGCCTGCAGCGTATGCGCACTGATGGTTTGCGGATGTTCGCTGAAGTTGCCGAATGCCAATAGTGCGTTGTTGCGCATATAGCCGATGATGTGTTTATTGTTGGTATTGAAGGTAACCAACTTGCCGCCGTCAAAGCGCGGATTGCTTTGGCGGATGGCAATCATATGGCGCAAACCTTGGAAGATTTGACCGGCAGTGGTAGAGCTGTCATGGCGTTGGTTGTACAACTCCTCATTATAACGAGGACGGTGTGCCCAGCGGCTGTCGTCGCTCTTATTGCTGTCTTGCGACCAGTCGTCATCATTGAG
>NZ_JBQCVF010000165.1:0-3325 GCF_051962515.1 Neisseria sp. P0009.S007
GGGACTTCAACGATGCCGACGTTGGGTTCGATGGTACAGAAAGGATAGTTTGCCGCTTCGATACCCGATTGGGTCAGCGCGTTAAAGAGGGTGGATTTGCCGACGTTGGGCAAACCGACGATACCGCATTTCAAGCTCATGGTTTTTCCTGAAAAGATAAAAGTTTAACGGCGGATTATAGCATATTGTAGAGGTACTCAAAACAGCCGCAATGCTGGTGTATATTCATCATAAAAAGGCCGTCTGAAAATTGTTTCAGACGGCCTTTTTCCGTGCTGCCTTAACCGGTATTACGTAAACCTTGCGCCACGCCGTTGATGGTCAGGTGAACCATCAGCAGGGCGTGAGGATTGTCGGGCTCTTTGCGCAGGCGTTTGAGCATGGCGACTTGCAGGCCGTTGAGGGCGTTCAAATATGGAATCCTCAAGGCAAGCGAACGGGCGAGGCTGCGGTTGTCGCGCAGGAGCTCTTCGGTTTGCAACAGGTCGAGCAGTGCTTTGCGGCTGCGTTGGTATTCTTCCTTAATCATGCCGAAGATGACTTTTGCTTTATCTGGCGATTCGCTCAAGCCGGCATAGTTTTCTGCCAAGGTGATGTCAGTTTTTGCCATTACTTGCTCCATATTGGAGAGCATGGCTTGGAAGAACGGATTGCTTTGGGCATGTTCGCGCAGGGCGGCCAGTGTGTCGGGATTGCCTTCGCACAAGGTTTCCACTGCGCTGCCGAAACCGTACCAAGCCGGCAGCATGAGGCGGTTTTGCATCCATGAGAATACCCACGGAATCGCACGCAAGTCTTGAATCCGCGCCAAGGTTTTGCGGCTGGCGGGGCGGCTGCCGAGGTTGAGGGTGGCAATTTCCTGAATCGGGCTGGTTTGCAGGAAGTAGTCGATGAAGTCGGGGTGGGTAATCAGTTCGCGGTAGTATTTGAACGATACGTCCGACAAGTCCTGCATCAGTTTGGCATCAGGGTCTTTTTTATCCGGCAGGATGCTGGCTTCCAACGTCGCGGCAACCAAGGTTTCCAAGTTGCGTTGGGCATTGCCCGGGTCGGCATATTTGGCGGTAATGACTTCGCCTTGCTCGGTAATACGGATTTGTCCGGCAACGCTGCCTGCAGGTTGCGCCAAAATAGCTTGGTAAGAAGGGCCGCCGCCGCGACCTACGCTGCCGCCGCGGCCGTGGAACAGGCGCATGCGGACATCGTATTTTTTGAAGAGTTCGACCAAGCCCAACTCTGCCTGATACAGACACCATGAGCTGGTAACGTAGCCGCCGTCTTTGTTGGAGTCGGAGTAGCCCAGCATGATTTCTTGGATATTGCCGCGGCTTTCGAGCAGGGCGTCATACCAGTCGAGGCGGAACATGGTTTCCATGACCGGACAGGCATTTTCGAGCGCTTCGATGGTTTCAAACAGAGGCACGATATTGATGCGGCTGTGCGGTTTGCCGTTTTCAACCACCAACAGGCCGCTTTCTTTCAGCAGCAATGCCAAGGCGAGCAGGTCGCTGGGTTGTTCGCAGTTGGAAATAATGCTTTGTGTAACGGCATCTTCGCCAAATTCGTCTTTGATTTTGCGCGCTTCGTTGAAAATTGCCAGTTCGTGGCGGGTATGGTCGCTGTATGTGATGAACGGGCTGTACAGCGGACGTTGATGGCTCAATTCGCGCAACAGGGCGGCTTGTTTTTGCTCTTCGTTCAGGCTGTTGTAGTCTTCCAAGCCTGCGTGTTGGAAAAGCTCGGCAACCACATCGGCGTGTTTGCCTGCGTGTTGGCGCAGGTCGAGCGGCATCATGTGGAAGCCGAACACGGACACGCTGCGGATAATGTCGGACAGACGGCCTTCTGCCAGCAGTTGGCTGCCGTTTTCGTGGAGCGAGCGTTGCAGTTTTTTCAGGTCGTTGAGGAACTCTTCGACCGTGGCATAAGGCTCGAGGAAGCCGAATTTGCAGCCCATGCCCAAACCGAGTGAGCGTGCCTTGCCCATGGCGCGTGCCATGATGTAGGCGATGGCGCGGCGGTAGGGTTCTTCGGTGCGGGCGATTTCTTCGTCAGGCGAGAGGGCGGCCAGTGCCATTACGTCGTCGTTGACTTTGACGCGGCGGATGGAGAGCGGCAATTCACGGTAGAGTTTGTCGAGTTCGCCACGATAGAAGCGGAACACTGCATCGGCATGCCGTCTGAACGCAAAACGCAAGGTTTCAGCAGAAACAAACGGGTTGCCGTCGCGGTCGCCGCCGATCCAGCCGCCGATTTTAAGGATATTCGGAACGCGGACGCCGGGATAGGCCGTCTGAAAATCGCGTTCCATTGTGCGGTAGAGTTTGGGCAGGGCTTCAAAGAAGCTCATCGGGAAGATGGATACACCGTTGTTGATCTCGTCGTTGACGCTGAGTTTGTGGCGGCGCGTTTCGCTGGTCTGCCACAAGCCCAAAAGCACGGTGTCGATTTCGCGGCGCAACTGAGCCAGTGCATCAGGATTGGTGCAGCGTTCGCGTTGCGGCAGCAGCGCGCGGATACGGCGGTTGAAGCTCAAGACGGTTTGGCGTTGCACTTCGGTCGGGTGCGCAGTCAAAACGGCGGTAACGACTGTATTGTCCAGTTGTTGTTGCAACGCTTTGCCGTTGACTTTTCCGGCCTTGAGTTTACGCACGGTTTCCGTCAGGCTGCCTTCGGCACTGTTGTGTCCGGCCTCTTCGTGGATTTGGCGGCGGCGTTCGTGGTGCACGTCTTCGGCGATGTTCAAAATCTGTGCGAACAGGCCGCAGGCCAGGGTTAAATCGTGGGTTTGTTGTTCATCTAATTGCGGCAACACCTTTTCAATCAAGGCAGCGCTGTCGTCTGAAGTCGATAATAACTTAACGGTTTCGACCACCAAAGGCGACGCTTCCTCATGCAGCAGATTGAAAAGAGACTGTTTTAAAAATTCCGCATCCGCCGCCAGAGCGGCATCTTTAGGATTGTTTAAGATATGCAGTTGCATGATTTTTCTCTTATTTAAATGTTAATTTGGGTTTGTCCCGAATCCATTGTATAGCAAATTTTTGTAAACTGCCAATGCTGCCGTCCGATACATTTCAAACCGGAAAACAGCCGTCCGTATCCGCCGCGTGGCCGGTGTCTGTAAAATGCCGTAAAATATTGGCTGTCAAAACAGAGGCGAGAAAACCATGATTGAATTTCCCAACCAGCCCGATTTTCCTGAACAACACACCGCCGTCGCCGTCGGCACCGTTAACATGAGCCAGCAGGCGATACGGGTGTTGATAGAGAATGCCACCGAAAAGGCAAGTATCCTGACCATCGCCCGCGTTGCCGCCATTCA
>NZ_JBQCVF010000166.1:0-3325 GCF_051962515.1 Neisseria sp. P0009.S007
AACCGCTTCTACCGCAACTTTGCCGCCACCCATCTAGCCGATATCTATCTCGACATTGCCGACCAAGTCAAATCACGTTACCACGGCATCAGTAAAGTTGCCGAAAAAGGAACGGGGCTGGGCGCAACCAAAGGCAACGCCATGAGCCTGCTCTCGACCACCGATGCAATCATCGACAGCATGCTTGCCGACATACGCGCCGCAGCCCATTCCTGCCTGTTGGCCTTTTACATTATCGAACCCAAAGGCCGCATCGAAGAAATTCTAAATGAAATCCTTGCCGCCAAAGCCAGAGGCGTAGACTGCTCCATATTGGCCGATGCCGTCGGCAGCAGGAGCTTTCTTGAAAGCGATTGGGTAGAGATACTGCGCCAAGCAGGCGTTGAAGTACATACCTCATTGCCTGTCGGCATTTGGCGTACGTTATTCACGCGCACCGACCTGCGCAACCACCGTAAAATCCTCGTTATCGACAGCAAAATCGGTTACACCGGCAGCTTCAACCTCGTCGATCCGCGCTACTTCAAACAAAACTCAGGCGTCGGCGAATGGATAGATGCCATGATGCGTTGCACAGGGCCTATGGTACTGGAGCTGTCAGCCGTCTTCTTCGCCGACCTTGCCGTCGAAACCGATAAAAACCTCCAAAACGTACAAACATACCTCAACCAAGCAAAAAACCTGCTGCCCCAAATCCTTCCCGAAAAAATGCAGCAAGGCAATATTGTTGCCCAAATCATTCCCTCCGCCCCCGAGCAAAGCAGCTTCGTCATCTACGAAACCATCATCAGCGCCATCTATGCCGCTACCAAACAAATCACAATTACCACCCCCTACTTCGTCCCTGACGAGCCGCTTCTCATGGCATTAACCGTCGCCGCCAAACGCGGCGTCAAAGTAACCCTGATACTGCCCGCCAAAGTCGATTCACTGATGGTACGCTACGCCTCACGCGCCTACTACCCTATGCTGCTGGAAGCCGGCGTCAAAATCGCCATGTTTGAAGGTGGTCTTCTACATGCCAAAACCATGACTATTGACGAAGACTACTCCCTCTTCGGTACGGTCAACATGGACATGCGCAGTTTCTTCCTCAACCTAGAAATCAGCCTCGCCATCTACGATCGCGACACCACCAAACAAATCTGCAACCTCCAACGTGACTACCTCAAAAACAGCAGCTACATTGCCATCAAATCATGGCAACAACGCTCCAAACTCCGCGGCCTCGTAGAAAATGCCGTCCGCCTGATGAGTCCTTTGCTGTAAAAAAGAAGTAGTGAGGCCGTCTGAAAGCACTGTTCAGACGGCCTTTTAAAACACCTATACACAATATTGATCATCGATAAATATTCAACTCATCCCTTTTCTTCAGTTTCAAAAAAGTAAGCCTCACTATATTTTCTCTTAAAATAGTTTTACAAAATTTAACCATAAATAAACCGATTGATATTTATAAAAATATTCAAACTACAAATCAAAATGAGACTAATATGTTCTTTTACATTTATTTGTAGTTTGATAATCATTATTAAAATAATTAGAATAAGCGGTCAATTTTTTATTCCTTGGGAAAAATCATGAATAAAACCTCTTTTCCTGTATTCCGCCTTAGTCTCATTACACTCGCACTATCAACAGGCTTCGCCCATGCCGAAAATACGCACCCCGCAGAAACTGCCGAACTGAATGAAATTAAGGTTACCGGTACCGCCGTACCGACCCGCGTTACCCGCAACCAGCTTGACCGCGAGACTTCGACCGATTTGAAACAAGTCATGAAAGACCAAATCGGTATGGATGTCGGCGGTGGCAACGGCGTGGCGCAGTTTTACAGCATCCGCGGCGTCGGCGAGGACAAAATTAATCTGGAAGTGGACGGCACCAGCCAATCCACCAAAATTTTCCACCACCAAAGCCGCTTCCAGCTTGACCCTGCTTTGGTGAAAAGCATCAACGTCGAAAAAGGCACGGGCGCGGCGAGCGCGGGCTTGGGCGCGGTCGGCGGTACCATCCGCGTGACGACGGTTGACGCGAAAGACCTGCTGACCGACGGCAAACCTTTCGGTTTCAAACTCGGCGCGGGCTTGAGCAGCAATAAAGGCTCAACCGGCAACGCGGCGGTTTACGGCTATCAAAACGGCTTCGATGCCCTGTTTGCAGGCAACTTCCTCAACAACCGCGACTACAAAGACGGCAACGGCAATGTCAACCACGGCAGTCGTCTGAAACAGCACAGCTACCTCGCCAAAATCGGCTACGACTTCAACGACGACCACGGCATCCGCCTGACCTACCGTCAGGAATACCAAAAAGGCAACCGCACCGATAAAGCCGAGTTCCAAAACGTTGACAGCTACGTCGGCGTGGACGGCACTTATCAAAAAGAGCAGACCTACAATCTGGAATACCGTGGCCGCAACGTCGGCTTCATCGACAAAATCGACGCCAATGTCTTCCAAATCAACACCGACGACACCAAACCGCCTAAAGGCGCTCCTTCTCCAAAAGCCCAAGCTTCCGGCACGGCGCAAGGCGGCGTTCCCATTGGCCAGCTTGAGTTAAGCAAAATCAAAGCAACCGGCGCGAATCTGAACCTCGCCAGCTCTTTCGGCGACGGACACATGGTGAAATACGGCGTCAACTACCGCCACGAAACCTCCGAGCCGTCCGACAAAGGCGCGTGGCTGAAGATTCTCGGCCTGTATGACCGCGACAAAGAGAAGAAATCCGAATACGGCGTGTACGCGGAAGGTATCTGGAACCTGCACCCCGTTACCCTGACCACCGGCCTGCGTTACGACCATTTCAAATACAACGCCGCCAGCAGACAAAGCGCGTCCCACGGCCAGCTCAACCCCAGCATCGGCGCGATTTGGGACATCAACGACAACTTCTCGCTCTTGGCAAACCTCAATCAGGCAAGCCGCGCGCCCCGCCTGAACGAAGCCCTGTTGGCTAACGAACGCGCAGGCGCCGCCGCCGATTTGGACAGCAACCTCAAAGCCGAAACCGCCCGCCGTGCCGAACTCGGCTTCAAATGGCGCAACGATAACTTCAACGTCAGCGGCAGCGTGTTCCACCAACGCATCAAAGACCTCATCGTCTACCGTTGGGCAAAAATCAACAACAACACCGCCTCCATCACCGAACGCGGCAAGATTTACAACGGCGGCACGCTCAAAACCTACGGCTACGAACTTGACGCATCCTAACGCTGGGGCGGTCTGACCGCGCGCGCCGGCGTGTCCTACGTCAAACCCCGTCTGAACGGCGAAATGTACTACGGCGAAAGCCCGATTCAAGCGGAAGACCACGAAAGCTC
>NZ_JBQCVF010000167.1:0-3288 GCF_051962515.1 Neisseria sp. P0009.S007
AGGAAGGCGTTTCTTCCCTTTTCAGACGGCCTGTGGCACGATATGATTCAATGATTAATAAATTTTTTGAGGCCGTCTGAAAAAGGATAAGGAGAAACCGGCTTAATGAATATTATTCGTGCCTTATTGGTGGTATTGGGTTGCTTGGCTTTGGGCGAGGCAACCGTTTGGATTTTGGGGTTGAAGCTGCCGGGCAGTATTGTCGGCATGGCTTTGCTGTTTGCCGCGCTTCAGGCAGGCTGGGTCAAATTGTCTTGGGTGGGGGAACTGGCGGACATTTTGATGGCAAACCTGACTTTGTTTTTGGTGCCGCCTTGCGTGGCCGTCATCAGCTATTTGGATGTGATTGCAAACGACTGGTTTTCGATTCTGACGGCCACAATCGGCAGTACGATCTGCGTATTGTTGGTGACCGGCAAAGTGCATGAGTGGGTCAGGAGGTGGATGTGATGAACATAGACGGGCTGTTGCGCATGCCCTCGGTCATGCTGTTCCTGACTTTGGCCGTATATGCTTTGGCAGTGCAGATTCGGGCGCGCACGGGGAATGTGCTGTGTAATCCGGTATTGATCAGTACGCTGGTGTTGATGGGGTATTTGAAGGTATTTGCCATCGATTACGAGCTGTATCACGACGCGGCGCAGTTTATCGATTTTTGGTTGAAACCGGCAGTCGTGTTGCTGGCCGTGCCGCTTTATCGAAATTGGGACCGTATCCGCAGCCAGTGGTTGCCGGTGGTGTTGTCGCAGTTGGCGGGCAGCGTGACGGGCATTGTTACAGGCGTGTATTTTGCCAAATGGCTGGGCGCTTCGCGCGAAGTGATTTTGTCGCTGGCTTCCAAATCCGTGACCAACCCGATTGCGATTGAAATCACGGCATCGGTCGGCGGTATTCCGGCGATTACGGCGGCAACGGTGATTATTGCCGGACTTTTTGGCCAGATGGCCGGATATAAAGTGTTGAAAGGGGCGTTGTATATGCCTTCTTCAGTGGGAATGTCTTTGGGTACGGCCTCGCATGCGATGGGTATTGCGGCGTCTTTGGAATACGGCCGCCGTATGGCCGCCTATGCCGGCTTGGGCTTGACGCTCAACGGCGTGTTGACGGCGGTATTGGTGCCTATCTTGATTCCCTTATTGGGCGTATAGCGTTTAGGCCGTCTGAAAATAGTGTAAACAGGAGAAAATGATATGGCTGTAAATTTGACTGAAAAACGTGCAGACGAATTGTTGGAAATCGACGGTATCCGTCTGTTTACAGGTCGTGCCGGCATCAAGCAACAAGACCGCGACGATTTGACGCTGATGGTGTTGGGCGGCGGACATACGGTGGGCGCGGTGTTTACGCAAAACCGGTTCTGCGCCGCACCGGTGCATATCGCCAAGTCGCATCTGTTTGACCAAGACGGCGTGTGTGCCTTAGTCATCAATACGGGCAATGCCAATGCGGGTACCGGCGCACAAGGCCGTCTGGACGCGATTAAAGTGTGCGCGGCGGTGGCAGAGCAGGTCGGCTGCCAATCCAATCAGATTATGCCGTTTTCGACCGGCGTGATTTTGGAGCCGCTGCCTGTGGATAAAATCGTGGCCGCTTTGCCGCAAGTGCGCCCTGCATTCTGGTCGGACGCGGCGCGTGCCATCATGACGACGGATACTGTGCCGAAAGCCGCTTCACGCACAGGCTTGGTCGGCGAAAAACACACAGTCCGCGCCACCGGCATCTCCAAAGGCTCGGGCATGATTCATCCGAATATGGCGACCATGTTGTCGTTTATCGCCACTGATGCCAAAGTGTCCCAACCGATTTTGCAGCTGATGACCCAAGAAATCGCAGACGAAAGTTTCAATACGATTACCGTGGACGGCGACACCAGCACCAACGACAGCTTCGTGATTATGGCGACAGGCCGTTGCGGTCAGAGCGAAATCGACAATACCGCCGATCCGCGCTATGCGCAGCTCAAAGCATTGCTCGGTTCGCTGGCTTTGGAATTGGCGCAGGCGATTGTCCGTGATGGCGAGGGCGCGACCAAGTTCATCACGGTTGAAGTACAAAACGCGAAAACCCGCGAAGAGGCGCGCAAAGTGGCTTATGCCGTCGCCCATTCGCCTTTGGTAAAAACTGCTTTCTTTGCCTCCGACCCGAATTTGGGCCGTCTGTTGGCAGCCGTCGGCTATGCCGGTATTGAAGACTTGGACGTCGATGCTTTGAAAATGTGGCTGGATGACGTGTTGGTGGCTGAAAACGGCGGCCGTGCGGAAAGCTATACCGAAGAAGCAGGACAAGCCGTGATGAATCGTCCGGAAATTACCGTCCGCATCGATTTGCAACGCGGCGATACGACGGCGGCCGTCTATACCTGCGATTTGTCGCACGAGTATGTGTCGATTAACGCGGATTACCGTTCTTAAAAACCTTTATCCTTGTTTTCAGACGGCCTTTGAGAAAAGTATCAAGGCCGTCTGAACACATTGACTGCGTGCCTATTATGAAATTTCCACAGACTTGGGCGGCGCGCCTCGCCCACAAAATCCGCCAAACCAAACGCCTGTCGAAAAAGAGCATTGCCTTTCTGTTTTTGCTGGCAGGATCGGCACTGGTTGCCCTGACGGCTTTGATGTTTGCGTACTTGGCGGATTTGGCTTTGGAATGGAACGCTTTGTTGGTGGGAAAATATCCATGGTTTGCGTGGGTGGCCTTGCCGCTGGGTTTGCCGCTTTTGGCGTGGTTTACGCGCAAATTTGCGCCGTACACTTCCGGCAGCGGTATTCCGCAAGTCATCGCTTCGTTGTCTTTGCCGTATGGCGCGCAGAAAACCCGTCTGATTCGTCTGGGCGAAACCTTTTTTAAAATTCCGCTGACGTTTTTGGGCATGATTTTGGGGGCATCGATCGGCAGGGAAGGGCCGTCTGTACAAGTGGGTGCGGCGGTCATGAACGCTTGGGGCGCCTGGTGTAAAAAGCACGGGCTGGCGTTTAGGGGCATGCAGGAAAACGATTTGATTGCCGCAGGTGCGGCCGGCGGTTTGGCAGCGGCGTTTAACGCACCTTTGGCCGGCGTGGTGTTTGCCATCGAAGAATTGGGGCGCGGCGTGATTTTGCGTTGGGAACGCCAAATCCTGATGGGCGTGTTGGCAGCCGGTTTCATTCAAGTGGCGATACAGGGCAACAACCCGTATTTTTCAGGGTTTCAAGGGCATGAGCTGCCAAACATGCTGATGTGGGCCGCGGTGTCGGGCATCGTCTGCGGCGTGGCTGGCGGATTGTTCGGCAGCTTTTTGTATCGCGG
>NZ_JBQCVF010000168.1:0-3230 GCF_051962515.1 Neisseria sp. P0009.S007
GTATCCAGCAGCTCGCTGATTAACGAAGACGGCGCGAACTCGGCATCATTGCGTATATCGCGGCCGATATAAGACAAATACAGCATTTCGCGTGCGCTGATTAAGGCTTCAAGGAAAAGATAACGGTCGTCGTCGCGGCGGGCGCGGTCGCCTTTTTTCGGATGTTTGGCAATCAGGTCGAACACTGCCGCTTTGGTATTGCGCGGAAAATCGCCGTCATTCAGACCCAACAGGCAAACCATTTTAAACGGCAGGCTGCGCATCGGCACCATACTGCAAAAAGTAATGCCACCGCTCAAAAATCCGGCTTGGCTTTCGCTGTCCAAAAAGCGGCGGATATGGCGGATAACGGTTTTACACGGCAACAATCCGTCAAATTCGGCCAACTGCGCCTCTTCCTGCCATTTCGCCAAAGATTGCTCAAACTGTTGCTTGGCATATTGGTCGTCTGTATCCGGAGCAAACAGTTTCTCCAGCAAATCGCGGCAACGCTGCACCCAGCTTTCCACATTGGCAGGCTCTTGCCATTGCGCCGCCATATCAGCCAAAGTACGGATAAATTCGGCAAAACCGCTGAACACGTCCAACTGGTTGACATTACTATGCCACGCGCTCACACCCTGCCACATACCGTTGCCGCCTTCAGGCAGCATCCAGCCCAAGGCCAAACGCTCTACCGCCTGCTGCCAAGTAAAGAGGTTGTCTTTGCCCTCGCGCATGGTTTGGTCCAAACCCCAATGCACATTCAATCCGGCAACAGTCTCATGCAGCAGCGGCACATCTTCCTCGCTCAAACCGAAGCGTTGCAACACCAACCGGCTTTCCAGCAAAGGCAAAACCTTGTCCACTTCAAACCGGCTCTCCAGTAAGTCCAAAGTTTGCGCCAAAGCATACAGCAACGGCTGACGGCGGCTGAGTTTCACATCCGAAATCGAATACGGCAAAGCCTGGCTACCTGCATGCTCCTGCCCAAAAACGGCTTCGATAAACGGGCTGTACGGCTCGATGTTTGGCGTCAAAACGGCAATATCGTGCGGTTGCCAGTCGGGATTGTTTTGCAACACCAGCGACAGCTCTTCTTTCAAAATCTGCAATTCGCGCAAAGGGCTGTGTGCCGCAACGATTTTGACTGAGCCGTCGTTCAGCAGCTTGTCCGGCTCGACACACACTGGATTGCCGTCCGCATCGTGAACCTGAACCAAAGCCTGCTGCGCGCCTGCTTCGCCTTCTTCCTGTTGATATAAGCGTTCAGACGGCATGATCAAGTTTTGGATATCGTTTTGCAGGCAATGCAACAAGGTATCGTCTCTTCCCTCTTCATAAACCTGAATATCCTGCTCGGTTTCCACTTCCGACAGAAAATCAAAGAAATCGCGTCCCTGCTTGCCCAAAGAAGCCAACAGCGGATGCCCTGCCTGCGACAAATCCGCCTCATCGCCCCTTTTCAAAATTTGCGCCTCGTCGATGACCTCGCCCCAATATTGGCTGCTCGGGTTGAGCGCGAACACAAACACATCGCAATGCTTGGAAATTTGGTGCAGCAGTTGCAGATACATCGGTGCCATTGTCGAAATGCCGAATACAAACAACCTTTGCGGCAAAACCGATTTATCCAACTGCGCCAACAGCTTTTCCCACAAGGCCACGCGGTGCGGCGCCGATTGGCTGCCATCATCCAAATAACGCCACAGCCGCGCCTGCCAATCCTCATCATCGCCCAAACCCAGCAGCTTCCCAGCCTGCCACGCATCAATCCAATCCGGGCGGTACACCAAATATTGGTCGAAAATATCTGCCATCTGTCCGGCAAGCTGATAATCCGCCGATGCCGAGCTGTGCAAATAACTTTCCAGCTTCAGGCGCACGTTTTCGTACTCCGGGGCCGTCTGAAACGCTTCGCTGCGGAACAAATCCAGCAAACGCCAGCGCATAACTTCAGGCGAAAACGGACTGAGCGGCGGCACATCGGGAACCAATTTGCGCATCAGCTGCCACGCCAAACCGGCAGGCAGGCTGAACTTCAAATTCGCCGCCACGCCGAGTTTGCGCGCGAAAAACACATTCAGATAACGCCGCATCCCCTGGCTCTGCACCACCACTTCTTCCTGTGCCAATACCACATCCAAAGGCAAGGCCTGATGAATATGCGCGCACATTTCGGCAAGCGCTTCCAAACGGTCGGACTGATAAAGATAAAACATAGCAGACAATCTAAAAAACAATTGCCCACATTATAATGCCATTAGGACAAATGCTTCAGCAGAAGCGGCAAACAAAAACACAGGCCGTCTGAAACACATCGCTTCAGACGGCCTAAAACAAACCCATCGACAGCCAATTATTAATTATTTATCGACCCCTGTACAAACCGGCTTCTCCTATCCTATAATTTCCCACATTCGGAATGTAGCGCAGCCCGGTAGCGCACTTCGTTCGGGACGAAGGGGTCGGAGGTTCGAATCCTCTCATTCCGACCAAATACAAAACCTGCTTGAGTCCAAGCAGGTTTTTTACATTCGGCAAGCCTATATTTCCGGCGGGAAAGGCGCGCCTTCGGGATGTTTGTAGCGGTTGTACATAAACAAATATTGTTCCGGAAAACGGCGTATCCAATACTCGGTATTTTCATTGATCACGCGCGCGTCGTTCTCCTTATCGCCGTTCAACTCGCCGCGCAAAGGCTCTATATGCAAGACAAAGCCTTTACCGTCGGGCAAACGCTCGCCGCAGAAAAACAAAGCCTTCACGCCTTTGACTTGCGCCAGCTTGCCTGCCAACGTCATGGTGTAGGCAGGTTTGCCGAAAAAGTCCACCCACACGCCGTCGCCTCCTTCTTCCGGAGACGGTACATGGTCCGGCAACACAATGGTCGCTTCGCCGCCGCGCAGCGCTTTGATGATTTGTTTGACGCCCTGAATGCTGGTCGGTGCAGTCTTGCCTTTACCGCGCACGCGCCCTGCCTGCATCACCGCATCAAATGCCTTGATTTTCGGCGGCTTGTACATCGCCGTCAGCGGAAACGGCAGTTGCTGGCTGATGTAACGACCCGCCAAATCATAGCTGCCGATGTGCGGCGTGATAAACAGCAAACCTTCGCCCGCGCTCAAGGCCGTCTGAACATGTTCCCAACCGTTGACGCTGACAAACAGGTTTTCAATTTCCTCAGGCCGTCTGAAAAACGCCACCGGCAATTCCAAGCCGCCTTTTGCCGTTTCACGGAAAACTTTTTT
>NZ_JBQCVF010000169.1:0-3190 GCF_051962515.1 Neisseria sp. P0009.S007
TTGCGGGCGAGAAAAAGGGAATAACGGCGGGCAGTATCGAGGCGGTTCATAATCTTTGCCTGAATAAACAGAAAAGACCATCATAGCAAGGTTTCAGGCCGTCTGAAACCCACGCTTTCCCCTATCCGTGCAATCGGCTAAAATACCAACCTTTGCAACCCTACATAAGGAAACCGCCATGACCCGTATGGTTCACTGCGTCAAACTCGGCAAAGAAGCCGAAGGCATGAAATTTCCGCCGCTGCCCAACGAATTGGGCAAACGCATTTTTGAAAACGTTTCCCAAGAAGCATGGATGGCTTGGACCCGTCACCAAACCATGCTCATCAACGAAAACCGCCTAAGCCTTGCCGATCCGCGCGCACGCGAATACCTCGCCCAGCAGATGGAACAATACTTCTTCGGCGACGGCGCAGACGCCGTACAAGGCTATGTTCCGCAAGAGCCTAAATAAGCATTGAAAAAACCAAGGCCGTCTGAAACCCGATTTTCAGACGGCCTTTAAAATTCCCGATTGCCCCGCATATTAGGCAAATAGAACAGATAAATCATACAAACCCATGATTCTCTGTTAAAATCCAAATTTCATTCATTTCAATCCACACTGGAGCAAACGCCATGCAAAACGACGTTTACGACTATACCTCGCAAGGCTCGGTTGCCAAAAATACCGTCCTGCAAAAAACCTACCGCCTGCTCGGCCTGTCTTTCATTCCTGCCATTGCCGGCGCATTCTTTTCCGCCAAAACAGGCTTTAACATTTTCTCCATGTTCGGTTCATCTTGGATTGCCCTGGCTGCCTTCTTCGGCTTCTTCTACGGCATGACCTTCCTGATCGAGAAAAACCGTTACAGCAACGTCGGCGTAGCCCTGTTGATGATCTTCACTTTCGGCATGGGCCTTGCCATCAGCCCTATGTTGCAATACGCCCTGGCTATCAACAACGGCGCGCAAATCGTCGGTACGGCCGCCGCTATGACCGCCGGTGTATTCTTCACCATGTCCGCCATGGCACGCCGCACCACAATGAACATGAACAAACTCGGCAGCTTCCTCGGTGCCGGTGCGATAGTGCTCATGATTGCCGTTGTGGCCAACATCTTCCTCAACATCCCAGCCCTGAGCCTGACCATCGCGGCCGGCTTCGTTGTCTTCAGTTCCCTGATGATTATGTGGCAAGTTCGTGCCGTTATCGATGGCGGTGAAGACAGCCACATCAGCGCGGCGCTGACCATCTTCATCTCCATCTACAACATTTTCAGCAGCCTCCTGAGAATCCTCATCTCTATTAGTGGTGACGACTGATAAAGCCGCAAAGGCCGTCTGAAATTTCAGACGGCCTTTTTGATTTTTGACATCACCGGCAAACTCCCCTATCCTGAACGCCACACAAACCCCATTCCCAACCTAAAATGACCACGACCACTCCGCGCCGTGCCGTGTACGCAGGCAGCTTCGACCCTCCCACCCTCGGCCACCTGTGGATGATACAGGAAGCCCAATCCCTCTTTGACGAACTCATCGTCGCCATCGGTACCAATCCCGAAAAGCGCAACACCTACACCATAGAAGAACGCCGCGCCATGCTCGATGCCATTACCCACCCCTTCCCCAACGTCCGCATCAGCGTGTTTGAAAACCGCTTTTTGGTCGATTACGCCCGCGAAGCCAACGCCAATTTCATCGTCCGCGGCATCCGTTCCGCCGCCGACTACGAATACGAACGCTCGATGCGCTACATCAACAGCGACATCGCCCCCGAAATCTCCACCGTCTTCCTGATGCCACCGCGCGAAATAGCTGAAGTGTCCTCCACCATGGTCAAAGGCTTGGTCGGCCCACAAGGCTGGCGCGACATGATAGGCCGCTACCTCCCCGACCCCGTCTATAAAAAAATCCTGCAAGACCACGAAACAAACACATAAAACAAAGGCCGTCTGAACATTTCAGACGGCCTTCCAATTTCCATTGATTATTTACGGGCAGACGTCAACGCCTGCAGATTTTGATTCAACGTTTCCATGTCCAACCAACCGGCGGCAATAAACAGCATCAGAATCACCGTACCCACACACAGCACCCCGATACCATACAACAGATAGCCCACCAAAACACGGCCTAGCGTCGCATTTCCCATCCACATCAAACCGCGTACCTGCACCACAAACACCCAAGCCTGCCACAACAGCGCAAACGCAGCCAACGCCGGCACATACAACACCAGCAACAGCGGCAGCAGCAAAGCCTCAGACACCAAAATAAAGCCCCACAAAGGCAGCCGGGGCGCACCGTAATAATGCAGCACCTTGCGCATCGAGCGGCTCAACACCAACCATTTCACAATCACCAAAATCACCGACAGGCACACCGCCGCCGCGCCACTGCCAAACAAAGGCGACATGCTGGCCGCGTTCACCACACCCAACAGCAGCAGCACCGCTGCCATCACCAAAGGCGAATACAAATACGTCTCCGGCGAACGATAGCGCAAACGCAAAACATCCCACATATCACGAACAAACACATACAGCATGGCATAAATCCAAAGCAAAAAAGCCGATTGTATCTTAGGCCGTCTGAAAATCAAACCGGCAAACCTAAAAACCGCCAATTAAAACGAAAAATAATTCAATACAAAACAAAATCTTAATTTACCGCCTCAAAAATAAAGCCTACAACCGCTTGCACAAGGCAACGAAATTTGGTTTAATTCACATCTCGCAACGAAACACGCGAAGGCCAGATAGCTCAGTTGGTAGAGCAACGGATTGAAAATCCGTGTGTCGGCGGTTCGATTCCGCCTCTGGCCACCACCAACCGCCTTGAAGCGGTTATTTTTTTGTCTATACGATTTACACGCCATACTTAGCGCAAATCCTGCTCCAGACCATGCGTCCCGATTTCCACACAAGGCCGTCTGAAAATTTTCAGACGGCCGTTGTTCATGTTGGCATGGCATAAAAATCCGCTTTACCGCCCCATTCCGACAGAATACGGCGCTTCCATCCAAATCGGCTGAAACCTTCGCGAACATACTGAATATGAATAAAGTTCAAGGCCGGTCGGTTTACTATATAATACCGTCCAAACCAACCATAACTTACTCATTGCAGGGAAGATAATGAAAAAAGTGCTGATTGTGCATTACTCGCAAACGGGGCAGCTCTCCAGCCTGGCGCGAAATTTTGCC
>NZ_JBQCVF010000170.1:0-3188 GCF_051962515.1 Neisseria sp. P0009.S007
GGCAAACGCCAATGGATTCCCGTGATGGATAAATTCTGGAAACCATTTATCAAGCAAGTAGAAGAAAAAGAGGGTATTGAACGCGCCAAATTTACCACGCAGGAACTTGACGAAACCTGCCCGAAATGCGGCGAACACAAGTTGCAAATCAAATTCGGCAAAATGGGTCGTTTCGTCGCCTGCGCCGGCTATCCCGAGTGCAGCTACACGCGCAATGTCAACGAAACCGCCGAAGAAGCCGCCGAGCGCATCGCCAAAGCCGAAGCCGAGCAAGCCGAACTCGACGGGCGCGAATGCCCTAAATGCGGCGGTCGCCTAGTGTACAAATACAGCCGCACCGGCAGCAAATTCATCGGCTGTGCCAATTACCCCAAATGCAAACACGTTGAGCCGCTGGAAAAACCTAAAGACACCGGCGTCCAGTGCCCACAATGCAAAAAAGGCAACCTCGTCGAGCGCAAATCCCGCTACGGCAAACTGTTTTACAGTTGCAGCACCTATCCCGACTGCAACTACGCCACTTGGAACCCGCCCGTCGCCGAAGAATGTCCGAACTGCCATTGGCCGGTACTGACCATCAAAACCACCAAACGCTGGGGTGTGGAAAAAGTCTGCCCGCAAAAAGAATGCGGCTGGAAAGAACAGATTGAACCGCCTGCGCCGAAAGAGTGAAGTTAGGTTAGTTTAAAATAGGAAATGCCGTCTGAAAAGTTTTCAGACGGCACTCCCATAAACAGAAAAGCCTTACTTATTCGATTGAAACTTTCTGCAAACTTCTACATTAATCCGTATAAAGTTCTGCCAAGATATTTGTTCAGATAAATGGGCGCGGTAATAATCCTCCACACGGCAAACCAAAGGGCGAGTTGCATAGATAGAACACAACATTGTATTTTCATTAAAATGTTGACATATACCGTCTCCGCGATCCAGCCATGCGGTTTGTTCGCTTAGACTGACCCTTTGACAACACAAACCGCAGGCGGAACAAGGAAAGGGTTCGGAGGTCAAAACTCAATCACCTTTACATCATCGTTTTTCAGTGACAAAATTAGCTTATCGACCTGTTGCAGCGGAGAATCCTTGGCAATATTCACAATGCCGTTTATTGCCGTATCAATAACATTGATATTGCCGGCCTCAATCCCTTTGTCCAGTGCATTGAATAAACCGTCAATCATCTCGCGGCGTTCCCGAAACGTATTTTCCAAATACAGCCGCAAAATTTCCTGCTGATTTTTCAACTCCTTCAAACGGACATCTTTCCATGCACCGATTGCCTCACGTTTGGTTTTCTCTTGGGCTGCGATCTTTTTGTATTCGTTGTGTGCTTCCAAAATGCGGGTAAACGAGCTTGTTGCGGCTTCCAAAGGAATAGCTGTGGGGACTTTCGTCGGAACAACTTTGTCGAGAATTTGGATTTTACTCATACTTCTGCCCCAAGTTCAATATTCAAATAACCTTCACATTGATGCCTGATATTGGGAGCAGGCGAACCATCATCCTCCATAATGGGCGTATTCATCAGGTTTTTGATGGCTTTGCCAATAACCAGCATAGCGTGAAAATTAGGATCATCGATGCTGTTTACACGAACCTGCTCAAAGCGTCCGATCATTTTTTTCAAAGTCTGTTTCATCTCTTTTGCATTATCTTGCAGGCCTTTGAGCCCTTCGGCGATCAAATCCATTTCGGCAACGGCTTCATCGATTTGGGCTTCATATTTTCGTGCTTCCGTCAGGGCTTCTTCCGCTTTACTGGCCAGCATAAATCCGCCGACTGCTAAAGCTGGGCCTGCAACGATACCGCCCAAAGCCACCATTCCTCCTGCCATTCCGAACCCACCTGCAGATAATGCGCCACCGCCAAGCCAGGCAAGGGTTGCATTGGTTGCAGCAGCTCCGGACAGAGTAGAGATGGCTGTACCTGTAGAAGCAGTTGCAATCAAAGGAACTGCACCATACGCTCCAAAACCGGCCAATGCCCCAGTAATAGCACTACTACCGAAATTAGTGCTTAGTTCCAATGATGTTTGCACCATTGTTTCCATTTCTTTCAGCTCTGTAACGTCAAATGTACTGTTAAAGCCGGAAAGTTCGCTTTTGACATGTTTATTGTTAGTGCTGTGTAATATTTGTATGATATGGTTGATTTGATTTTTAAAAATCTCTACCTTTAATCTCCCCAATTTTTCAAAGCAGTCGTTAGTTTCCTCTTTGGTTTCATCTAATTCCTCCTGCCTTTTCTTGTAACGGCGTTCTGCCCGTTCGCCTATTTCCTTGGCGTTGTTAATATCGCTGATTGCTCCTGCTCCTTTAACAACGCCTGTTGCGGCAAGGGTAGCAGCAGCGCCCCAAAGTAAAATTGGAATGGCCATATTTAAGTTACTCTCTTTAAAATTTATTAAAAATATAGTAAAAATTTTAATACTTGATAAAACCTTGGGGATTGTATTCAGAATGAATTTTCCTCTCCAGTAACTCAAAGTTTGAAATCTACTCTAATAATTCAATCATCTATACAGAAAGTTTAGTCTATGGAAACTCACGAAAAGATCCGCTTGATACGCGAATTAAATAAATGGTCTCAGGAAGAAATGGCGGAAAAGTTAGCCATGTCTGCCGGTGGATACGCTAAGATTGAGCGAGGTGAGACACAATTGAATATTCCAAGACTAGAGCAGTTGGCGGCTATCTTTAAAGTAGATATGTGGGATTTGTTGAAATCGGGTAATAACGGGATGGTTTTACAGATTAATGAAGGAGACAGTGGAGGCGATATCGCTTTATATGCTTCAAGTGATATGGCTATGAAATTGGAGTTGTTGAATCAGGAGTTAAAACATTGCCGGGAAATGCTGGAGCAGAAGGATAAGGAAATTGAGTTGTTGAGACAGCTGGCTGCTTCTGTGCGGAAGTAAAAGCCTAGGCCGTCTGAAAAATGATTTTCAGACGGCCTTTTTGTTTCTAAAAGAATAGAGTGAAATACGGCTTGATGGCAGTTTCACTATATAATTGAGGCCGTCTGAAAACTCGGCATCTTTTAAGAATTATGGCAAACAACAAACATTCCAAACACACCAATCAAGTACGCATCATCGGTGGGCAATGCAGGGGACGAAAGTTAACATTTTTATCTGCAGATGGTCTGCGCCCGACGCCTGACAGCGTGCGTGAAAAACTGTTTAA
>NZ_JBQCVF010000171.1:0-3176 GCF_051962515.1 Neisseria sp. P0009.S007
CTGATGGCCGATTTCCGCAGCTACATCGACACGCAATACAAAGCGGACGAACACTACCGCAACGTATCCGCATGGCGTAAATCAGCCTTGATCAACATCGCCAACATGGGCTTCTTCTCATCCGACCGCTCCATCGCCGACTACTGTCGCGATATTTGGTACATCGAACCATTGAGCGAAAAAGAATTGCCCGGCAAGAATTAAGCGTTGAGCAGATAGCGAAAGCCGATACATCGGAAAGGTGTATCGGCTTTTTTCAGACGGCATGATATAGAAAGGAGTAAAACAGTATGGTTGTATCGCTGTTTTAGCGTATTTCTAAATGACTCAATTTTAAAATCGATATTTAAAATTTAGTAGCCATTCACTCTGACGGTAGCGGTAATGTGCTGTATTGCTATGGGAGATTGAGCGTCTGAAACGAAACTCAGGGTACACGCCTTTAAGGTTCCACTGCGGAAAGCCCACAGCGGCTATCATTATGTATTGATTGTCGCGCCGCCGTTTGTTGTCGCTGACAAAACTTGCCGCGTCATAAAGACTGCGGCGGTGAAGCAGGATGGCGTTGAGGTAAGTACCGCTTGAAAAAAAACTATACGCTCCCAGCCGTGTTGTATATTCCTTGCTGGAAGAAGATTTTTCGGGATAGGCTTTGCGTGTTGCATCAAAGTTGGCGAACAGACCGCTTTTCGGCGTGATGGAAAATTCCGCCCCCGCGCCCAGTTCGTATTGTTTGTAGTCTGCAAAATAATCTTTGCTTTGTCCGCCGTATCCGGTCTTTTTCGCTCCGGCACGGGCATTGACACGCCAGCGCGGGGAGAGTGTGCGCGACCAGTCGGCATCCACACCCCATGCGCGGTAGTGGGTGTGGCGGTTGCGGAAGTCGTATTCGAAATAGGGCAGCAGGGAAAATGAGGAGCGTGCGTCGGCATAGGCATATCCCGCGTAAAGCGAACCGTTGTGATAGCCGTAATCCGGCATGGCCGCCGAATCTTTGTCTTTTTCCGTGTAGCGGTTGCCGTACAGCACACCGCGCACCTGTACGCCGTGATGCCCTTTGAGCGGGACGGTTTTTTCGGCGGTCGCGCTATAGGATGAGAAGGTCGAATCCGTTGGCGCGGGCAGGGTGCGCTCCATCAGGCACATGCCTGAGATTTCCCACACGCATTGGTTGATGCCGTTGCCTTGGTTTACATTGCTATTGTAGCCGTAGCCGAGGCTGATTTGGCCGTGCCAGCGGCGGCGTTTGCCCAGTTCGGACAGGTAGTTTTCCACGATGGGGTGAGTTTCAGCAGGAATATCCGTTTTCAGAACTTTCTCAAACGCGGCGGCGGACTCTTTGTTTTGGTTGTCTTCGGCATAAAACCGCCCCGCTTCGAGCAGAAGGCGGGGGTTGTCGGGTTCGGCTTCCAAGGCCGTCTGAAAACTGTTCCTTGCCGCGCGGAAATTCCCTTCGTCCCGTTTTTGTAGCGCATCGGCCAAATGAATCAGCGCGGGTTTGTGCTGGGGCAGTTTGTCGTAGCGGGCGGCGAACTGCCGCACCTTGTGCCACTGCCGCGCGTTGAGGGAGTGATAAATCGCGCTTTCCAGCTCTTCCGCCGTATCGCCGACTTGGTAGATTTCGCCGCCTATCGAAATATAGCCGTCGTTTTCCTCTATTTCCCCGCGTGCCTGCTCCGTATCCAGCCAACCACTTTCGCGGTATTGCTGCGTTTGGCGGCTGCCCTCGTCCAGCAGGCGGCGGCGTTCATCTGCGGCATCGTCGGACGGGGCGGCAAGGCAGACCGTACAGAGCGGCAGGAAAAGCAGGCAGAGGCGGTGGGTCATGGGATGGGGTCCTTTGGGAGGGGAGGCCGTCTGAAAGAAGTAAAAGCAGAAATCCATCAAGGCAATGCAGGTTTGCACGGCACTTCGGAAACAGGTCAGCCGCAGTATATTTATGCCTACTGCGGCTGCGGTTAAAAAACGGCGGTTTTTCTGATTGCGGGAACGGACGGCCAAACGCCGAAAACACCGGCATTCCCTAATCGCGTAAGCGGGCAAGGTTATTTTTTCGCGCCGCCGAAGGCTACGTCGTCGCCTTTGCCGTTGCCGCGTTCGGCATAGCCCGCCATAGCTGCCGCGCCTTTGCCGTAGAATTGGCCTTGGATTTTTTCATGATTACCCGCACCGCTTTTGAACAAGCCGTCAGCATTGTTAATTTCAACACCATTAAAGCTCAAATCCTTATCGCCTGCGCGTTTCAGTGCGCCGCTCATAGAACCTTTGTCACCCGTACCGAATGTGGCTTTGATTTCACCGGTATAGAAATCGTTTTTGCCCGGCGTGTGCTTGTTGATACCGACAACATTATAGGTGGCGGTAGCTAAGCCCATAGTGTTTTTGGTCGGATTCTCACCCACAAACCAAACCGTGCGGTTGCCGTCGTTCATATTCAAATCCGTGCTGTTGGTAATCTGATTGCTGTTGCCTTTGCGCGGAGCCCATTCGCCGAAGAAGACGTTGGTTGCCGCAGTCGGCACTTTGGCAAAGGTCATGCCGCCGAATTTCGGCGCAATCGGTAATTTGGGGTCGGCCATTTGGCGTACGCTGAACACTTCGGTGTTGTTGGCGCGTTTTTCATACCACACTTGGGCGAGTTTGGTTTTCGAGAACCAGCCCGCAATCGGGTTGATGTCGCCGGGTTGCAGATATTTCGGATTGGCCGTGCCGTTTACATTGGCGTTCTGATTACCGCCGTTGATGGGCGCATTGCCGTATTTGTTGCGGATGCGCTGCGCGGGGCCGGCTTGGAGGTTGATGGATTTGGACAGGCCGTTGCCTGTGCTGACTTTGATACCGGCCGCACCTGCACCGAAGGGTAGGGAATCTGATGTTTTGGGTTCGATTAAGTTTGGATTGCTTGAACCACCTTCCACATTAGCCGCATGAGCAGCAGAGCCGAAGGCTGCGGTCAGAAGGACGGCGAGGGTTAATTGCGATGCTTTCATGATTTTTCCTTTTAAAGAAAAGATATGATGGATACCGCTGTTTTGTCTCGAGCGGCAAGGTGTATCGGGTGTTACCGATAGGGCGCATATTAATATAAATAAAAATATAAATCTAATTAAAACTCATTATCAAATATAAAGTGCGGATTGCATTTGTCAATATTTTATTTTTAATATCATTGCATT
>NZ_JBQCVF010000172.1:0-3149 GCF_051962515.1 Neisseria sp. P0009.S007
CAGGTTCAAACTGAAATCGCGCACGATGGGGTCGCGGAGAATTTCAAAACGCACGTTTTCAAGACAGAGCATCATCTCCTCCACGGCATAAACAAAATTTCCAAAGGCTTGGTAATCAGGTATTCAAACAGCGACACAAACACGATAACCAACACCACATAAGCCATCACCGTCGAAGTCTCCAGCATCGCCCTCGCGTCCGCAATCCGCGCACCCACGCCTTCGCTCGCGCCCAAGAGTTCCGCCATAATCACCACCTTCACCCCCATCGCCACCGCCACGCCGATGCTGGAAATCACATAGCCCGTCAGATGCGGGATATACAGATAACGGATTTTTTTCAGACGGCCTAATTTATAAGCGTCAAACAACTCCTCATGCTGCTTGTTCACGCTCGCCATCCCGACCGCCGCACTCGCAAACGTCAGCGGCGCAACCAACACAATGATGGTAAACAACACGCTCGGATTGCCGAAACCGAACCAAAACAGAGCCATCACCACCCAAATAATCGGCGGCATCGCCAACAAAACCGTAATCACAGGCTTGAGCAACGCCATCGCCGTCTTAAAACTGCCCGCCACCAGCCCTGCCGCCAATCCCGCCACCAGCGCAACCGAAATGCCCACCACCGACCGCCACAGCGAAATCCCGATTTCGTTTTCCTGAAAATGTTTCAATAAATCCAAAGACTTTTGAAACACCTCCACCGGCGCAGGCAGCATAAACTCGCCGAACACGGCACTGCCCCACGCCCACAACGCCACCACCACCATCGCCACGCCCAGACCGGCAAAGCCACTCCAAAGGTAGTCGATGATGTAAAACACCGCAGGCTGCGGTTTGCGGATTTTGTCGGTTTTAATCATGGTTTGGGTGTAGGTTTATAGTGATAGTTTGGAGATGATAGGCCGTCTGAAAAATAGCGGTTGATTGGGTTAGACGGAACGTCGCAATCCAACGAAACGGTTTGGTTTTTCCAAATATTGTTTTTCAGACGACCTTGGTTTGGGATTTCGGGGTTTCGTCGGGTTACGACTGCTGCTAAACTAACCTACGATTACTAGTTAATTAAAGTAAGGAACAGGATTCCAACTATTAGCAACATGTTGAGTAAAATGTGTCGTTAAATTAAAGAACTGTATTAATGGAGGATTATGTACTCCATTATCAACCATAAACCTTTGAAAACATAAAGCTAAGCTGGCTACGTGCTGATTACCTACATTAATATTAAAGTGGTTTGAAATAATAGTATTTATACTACGTATATCTGAATTATCAGGCACCTGCGTAGGATTGCTAACTAAATTAAACAATACACTTTCTAATGCTCCGCTAACATTATCCAAATTCCACATAAGACAAATCATACCTATTGCATCATAGAGTTCTTTAGCTATTGGATTCCAGTTTGGTACTTGTTGAACACCTCTTCCAGCACCAGCACGACCTACATTATTTGCATTTCCAACTTGACCCAAACCTGCCAATGGATCAAATAAAGGTAATCGATTTACTGCTGGATTTTGCCGTTGTATCAAATTAATAAAGTCATTAGCAACAGTTATTCCACAAACAAAAGTACCAGCATCGGCTTGATCTGCATAACTTTGATAACTAAAAACATAATACTCTCTGTCTAAAGTTGGTCCTGCACAGCTTTCCTTAGTTTGTCCATTCAATAATCTGACATGAGCTAAAGGTACAATTTCAAAATCATGAACAAGCTGTACACGGGTCGTTTCACCACGGTAATCATGAATAGGCATTTTTCTTCTCCTGTTTGAATAAAAAGACATTGATACTGAAACATCACAGCAAGCGTAGGTTGGGTCATGACCGAACATTTCAGACAATTCAACGGTTTTGTTGGGTTTGACAACTCACGGTTACCCACCCACCGTTATTCCCGCGCAGGCGGAAATCCAGAGTTTTGACGTTGCTGCAATTTTAAAACATTCCTGCAATATCGAGGACTGGATTCCCGCCTGTTCGGGAATAACGGCTTTTTGTGTACTGTTCTGACTATTATCTGATAGGTCGTCTGAAAAGGGTATATTGGATTCCCCAATACAACCTACCCTTTTTCAGACGGTCTCTATCCTTTTTTAAGCCAAGAAGAACCCGTTATCCGGCAGCTTGCCGCCCAAGAGTTTCGGGTTGAACTGCATCAGGATTTCGTAAAACTTCAAAATCTCGTTCTTTACTTCGCTGCCTTTGGTTACCGTCAGCCGCGCGCCGTCCAAGCCCATGACTAGGGCGGGTTCGGGGGCGGGGAGGTAGTTTTTGCCGATTTTCGCGGCGCTCTGACGGTTGGCGAGTATCCAGTTGAGCGCGTTTTTCAAATCCTGATGGAAGATGTCGAACTGCGCTTTGTGTGCGTGGAAATATTCTTCGTTGGCGATGATGCCTGCCATCGGAATCAGCGGTTTGGTGTCAAACGCCTGTCCCCATGCTTTCACCAAGTCAAATCCACGCACGACGTTTACGCCCATGGTTTTGCCTTTAAGTAGGCTGGCGGTTGCCATCGGTTCGGGCAGGATGGCAGCGTGGTAGTCCTTGCTCAAAAACAGTCCGACTGCTTCCGGCGGCGTGGCGGTGTAAGTGATGCCGACTTTGTGCGCGTCGATTTTCAGTTTTTTCAGTAAGGCTTGCAGCACGATGTCGGGCATATCATTTTTAAACGGTACGAGGATTTTTTTGCCGACCAAATCCTGAGGCGAGGCAATCGCACTGCCTTTGCACATCAGCTGCGTGATGCCGTTGGTCAAAATATTGACCATGCCGACTTTCTGCCCTTGGTTGCGCAGGTTTACGCCGACATTGCTCGGGCTCATCATCACTTTAAATTGTCCGCTTGCTACGCCTGCGCGCAGTTGGTCGGGCGAACGCCAGATTTTCAGCGATACATCTGCCTGTTTCGCCAGCTTGCCTTGCAACGCCGCTACGGCAATGGTTACGCTGGGCATTGCCGGTGCGCCGTACACGGTAAATTGTTCTTTACCGGCTGCCAACAATGAAGGCGAAACGCCTGCGGCTGCCAGAGCGGCGGTCATTTTTAAGAAATCGCGTCTTTTCATGTCCATTTTTTATCTCCTAATTCTTAATAAGCCAGTGTAGGCATTCTTTCAGACGGCCTGATTTTA
>NZ_JBQCVF010000173.1:0-3131 GCF_051962515.1 Neisseria sp. P0009.S007
CTATTACGTAAGACTATACATATTACCCTGACTTAATTCCTCTTAATTTTTGATAACATTTTGTTTTATATATTGTATCTTTCCTACAACATCAAAAAAATATTCAAAAATATCAAAATACGTAATATCTTGATTTCATAAAAGAAATATTTAAATTTCATTATTACCCTAATAGTTTCCTCCTACACTTTCTATCTTATCTGTTTGTTTATGTATGTATTTGTTGTAGAATTTTTTTGACCGTAAAAGTCATTAACCAGATTTAACCGATATTCAAATACTTAAGGATTCAAACTTATGATACAAAAATCAAAACGACAGCTTTGGTTTGCGCCGCTTTGTTCGCGGTAACTGCATGTAGTAGCAATGGTGAGAGCGGTCCAGATATCAACCCTTCTAATACGATTACTCCTTCTAAACCTACAACTCCAGCTAAACCAACTACTCCTGAAACTCCGGCTAAACCGACCACTCCTGAAACTCCGGCTAAACCGACCACTCCTGTAACTCCGGCTAAACCGACCACTCCTGTAACTCCGGCTAAACCGACTACTCCATCTCAACCAACACCTAGTGCAGCTGTTGGCGGTAATGCAATGACTTCAACAAATGCATCCTATAACACTGCAAAATACGTTACTCCTCAAGGCGAGATGAATGCTAGTGTTACCATTGACGGTCGTAAAATTGATTTATCCAAAGCCAATGCAGCATTTCTCTTCTACAGAGAAATTGGCCCTACCAAAGATAATATGTCGACCCGTATGACTGTTTTGAGCGGACGCAAATACAGCCATGTTCAATTCGGTGCACAAACTGTCGGCATTATTAGCCCTACTTATCAAACAACACTTCATCATGACTCTTTTGCCATTGGTAGTATTACGCCAACTAGTGGTGCAGGTGCTATGCCAACTTCTGGCAAAGCATCTTATGTTGGTGATGCCATTCTGCTTCAAGGTGCAGCTTATACAACAGGCGCATCTAAATTTGATGTTGATTTCGGCCGTAAAACCATCTCAGGCCTGATTGACCATGTATATGATATTCCTGTTTCCGGTAAAATTTCCGGTTCATCCTTCAGCGGCGAGCAAGATGGTATCCGTATGAAGGGTAATTTCTTCGGTCCTAAAGCTGCAGAATTAGGCGGTGTCTTTAGTGCTGAGCATGAGAATAATGTTTACCAAGGCTCTTTCGGCGCGAAAAAACAATAATCTGCCGCTTTCAACCGTCCGGCATCTGCCGGGCGGTTTGTTTTACCAATATGCCGTCTGAAAGAATTTTTACCATGCTCAAACGCCCCAAAACGAAATAAAAAATATGCGCTATCCAACTTTGGCTTTAATTTTATGCGCTGCGGTACACTATGCCTCAGCAGCACCAACACCACACGATGAAATTCAGCCCGACCTAAACCATAATCAAATCCGCAAGGCTGAAAAACAAACTCTGCAAGAAGACAATCAGGTTGAGCAACAACAGTTTTCTATGTCATCAGAAGAATTGCTCCAACAACCTGAAATCTTAACCGATGCAATGGATACCGCCCTTGCACGCCAAAATATTGACAACATCCGTTTCCTATTGCCACTCTACCGTCGCATGACCGGACACGACGAAACAATGGTTTCCTATGCAGATGCAATTCTTTCCCGTGCAGATGGAAAGTACAAAGTAGCAGAACAGGATTTTCGGAATATCCTTGCCAATCATCCTGACTACTCTCCTGTACGCCTACAATTGGCATTAACCCTTTCACAAGACGGAAAAATGCGTGACGCAGCAAAAGAGTTACAGGAAGTCCGCAAAACTCCCGACCTACCTGAACCAACACTGCAATATTTGAATGAATTTGATAAATTTCTGAAGAAAGATAAATCTTGGAATTTTGACGGTAATATTTCCTACGTTCGCGACAATAATATTGCCCGAACGCCGCGCGAACGTGTGTACGGAGGTTTTGAGTTTGAAGCGCCTCGTACAGCAAACGGTATTGCCTACGATGTTTCTGCACAAAAAAATACTCCGCTCAATGGACATTGGGTCTGGAAAAAAAACCTTTCTGCTGGTGGCAAATTTTATTGGGATGCGCATGATTATGATGATTTAACTGTGCGTGCTGAAACCGGTGCCGGCTGGCGGAATCATACTCAGGAAGTCTCCTTATCGCCATTTTATGAAAAGCGCTGGTATGGTACAGAGCCCTACTCCAATACATCAGGCGGTATTTTGCGCTATTCACGTGTGTTATCGCCCAAATGGCAAGTATTCGGCGCATGGCAGTCCGGCTACCGTAAACATAAAGAAAGAAAATTCTTAAACGGTGCAAACCATATTGCCTCTATATCAACCCTCTATTATCGTAAGAGTGGTGAATATTTCGTATTTGGCGCAGGAAAAGGATACAACAGTGCGCGTGACCGTTCTGATGCCTATAAATATGAAAATCTGCGTGCAGGCTGGACAAAAGCATGGGGCAAGTCAGGCAAGCTTGTTACTTCACTCAATACCACTGTACAGTACCGCCGCTATCAGGCAGAAGATATTTTCAATATCAAACGAAATGACCGTGAAACCTACGTCCATTTGTCAGCGGGTCATAAAAAGTTGTCCTGGAAAGGCTTTACTCCGCGCCTGAACTGGGGTTGGACACATGTCCACAGCAATCATTTTTATTACCGTCAAAACCAGCATCGCTTGTTTATCGATATTTCCAAACAATTTTAGAATGGAAGTGAATAAAAAGGTCGTCTGAAAACTATACCCAAAGTTTTCAGACGACCTTTTTATTGCTTTAAGGAAAAATTAAAGTTCTCCCCATTCAGGCTCACTTAATTGTGTAACTAGCCATCAGAATTTCTTAATCGTCAGCCTTTGTTCTTACCTCAATTCGGTTCAGCCATTTCCAACGCCTGTTTAATGTCTACGGCTACAACGCGCGATACGCCTTTTTCCTGCATAGTTACGCCGACGAGCTGCTCTGCCATTTCCATGGTCAGGCGGTTGTGGGAGATGTAGAGGAACTGGGTTTGCGCCGACATTTCTTTGACCAGGTTGCAGAAACGCGAGGTGTTGGCGTCGTCCAGCGGGGCGTCGACTTCGTCCAGAAGGCAGAAGGGGGCGGGGTTGAG
>NZ_JBQCVF010000174.1:0-3105 GCF_051962515.1 Neisseria sp. P0009.S007
AAAGTGTAGGAAGTGGTTTGGTAAATGGGGACAGCAGCGGATTTGGTAGTTGGTTCGGATTGATAGCCTGCATGCAGAGCAATGGTTTCCCGTTTCATTTAAATATCCTTGTAGCGATGAAATAATTATAAATAGAGGCCAGCAGATTCGGATTTGAAGGGCAAACTTTCCATAATGGAAAAGTTTGGATGCAGCAATATACGGCCTTATATATTGCGTTCCATCAGGGGCGCATATTCTTAATTCTTGTAAAGCCCCTTAACTCTAGCCAGTGAAGGGGCTTAATCATGTTTATTTTCTATACCGTCAATCCCGAACCCTTATCTTTCCCGAAAGCATACATCTTGAAAGTGTTCAGGGATAAAGACAACGAATCCCAATGCATCAAAACAGTTTGTTTTCCTATCCGCAATCCGACTTTGAAACAAAAAACCGAAAACGAAGCGTATGAATGCGGCAGATTGTTTGTAAAAGAACTGATGGATAAGGAATGCAACCGTGAAAGCCTTGGAAGATAAAGCCGTGGCGGTGGTCGCGGATATGGTGGACGCGTCAGCGGACGCCAAGGCTGCGACAACCGCCGAAGGCTGCCCCCCTAGGCTAATAGGGGGGGAGCAAAATAAAACCTCTAATCCGAAGGGTACGGAAAAATCGGATAACCAAGACTTTGAGTTTGAATATTTCAGCCATTTTGTATCGGATGGAAAAGGCAAATTCATCGAAATACCGTTAAGACGTGGAAGGGATGACGGCGCATTTATTGACCAAATCACTTTCACGATTCACGAAGACAGTTTGCCCAAAGTAACAGGTAAAGGATTGGTTTCAGATACAGAATTTGTTGTGAAGTATAGCGAGCTGTTAGAAGAAATTTTAGGTTTTGGCATTACCCAAAAACTACCGTTCAAAGGAAAGTTTTTCTATAAAAGCTGTTACCAACTTGGCCCGGATAACGTCGAATATGGCAAGGTTCATTATGGCGGTCAGCGAGAAACAATGCTGGTTGAATTGAATGGTACAGGTTGTCAGGCTGCTATACCCGGTTGGGAAAACCGACTGTATGAGTTTTTAAGTAAGTGCATACGTCCAAAAATTACCCGTGTTGACGTCGCCCATGATTTCTTTAACGGCGAATACACACCCGATCAGGCATTACTTGATCATGATAACGGTCATTTTGACGTTCATAACATGAGGCCAAAAAGCGAATGCCGCGGTACTGCATGGCGTAATGATGATGGTAGCGGCAAAACCTTTTATGTAGGCAAACGCGGAAATTCCAAATTTACCCGTGTTTATGAGAAAGGAAAACAATTCGGCGATGTCAACAGTCCATGGGTCAGGTTTGAAACTGAATTTCGGGCAGGCGATATAGAAATACCCTTAGATGTTTTGATTTATCCCGGTTCGTATCTTGGTGGTGCTTATCCGATATGTACGGCGATATTCAAAACAGAATCCAAGCGGATGGATGCCAAGACAGAAACAGTAAATCTATCTTTCGATCATAAACTGTTCCATGCGCGTAATCAGGTTGGAAAGATGGTTAATTTCCTCCGCGATATAGGCTGGGATGATACAAAAATTGTCGATGAACTTGTAAAAGGCATTGAAGGTTATCCCAAAGGTTTACAACCTGAACAATACGACTGTAGAGATCAGACACAAAAGATTCAGTATATACACGAAGAGCAAAAAGCAATTGATGATTTGAACATGCAAACATTACTTGATGATTTGCTTGATGAGAAAGAAACCGCATTCCCACAAGACAGGGAAAAACAACACATTCGAGACATTGAACTCGAAGAGAAAATTATTTCAAATTTTTTAAACAAGTAAAGGAAATTCAAAATGTTTGAGCAAAGCCAAGTAACCACGTATTCAGCAACTCTTTTGGGTGCAAAACAATTTAAAGGCGAAATCGACGGTAACAAAATCGATTCTTGCACAGTTTTGGTAGCCAGCCCCATGCCGTCAAACGGCAATGCTGTGGGTTTTACCGCAGCAAGCATGAAATTTGGCGATAGCCATAATTTCGACAAGCTGAAAAATCTTAAATTCCCATGCGCGGTTGATGTAACCGTAGCAATGGAATCAACAGGTAAAGGCCTTGTTCCTAAATTGCTTGATTTCCAAGTTAAAGGCGCAACGCCCAAAGCCTAAGAAAGGCTGAATCATGAGTAAGTATCAGCAAAAATTTATTGTTCAAGAACTCGAAAATCATGAATTCATCTATCCCGATCCATTCGGCGATATTGGCTTTACGCCAAACATTAAATCTGCCGGTCAATATGAAAGTTATGAAGACGCTTTCAATTCGGCGATTGAAGAAATCGGCGGCGAATTTTTAATTTTCAGTTTTTATACAAAAGAAGATTAAGTTTAAGAGGCTCGGCGGGCGGTCTCTAAAACCTTCACATAGCCCGCAAACACATTTTTTAAACATTTCGTAAAGGAAAACATCATGAAATTGATGAACACTTGCCGTAAATTCGGCGCAAAACTGGCCGTTGTTGCCGCTGCTCCCCTGGCTTTGGCTACACAAGCCTATGCCGCTCTTGATGAAGGTGCAAAATCATCCATTGAAGCCGCAAAAACTGACGGCCTTGAAGCAGGATGGCTGGTAGTCGGCGTATTTGCCGCTTTGTTCGTAATTGCCATTGTCAAACGCTTGTTGCGCTAATAGGTAATTAAGATGTACTACCAAGTCGGGAATAAATGTCTTGAGCAAAGCCAAGCTGAAAACGTCTATTTCAGCTTGGTAGTACCTCAAATAACCCAAGACGGCAAAATTATCAAACCTGAGTACAACGGCACAGTTTGGAAACTGAACGGACAGACGATTAAAGCCGATTTACCCAAATGCGATCCAAGTGAAAATTTAAAAAGCGGTTTGGATACAGGATGGCTCTTGTTCGGCGTGATGGCTGCTGTGTATTTCGTATCCATTTTGAAAAGGGTTCTCAAATGATGGATTACTATTTTTACTTAGGTCTGGCGGTACCTGTTTTGATAGGGGCGATTTTATTTAAGGATTGATACCCTATTCGGGTAATGGCAAAATCTAACTTTCAGCAAAAATTACGAAAGTTAGCATTATGT
>NZ_JBQCVF010000175.1:0-3083 GCF_051962515.1 Neisseria sp. P0009.S007
GAAACATGCAATGCCTCGCCCAAAAACCAAGCGGAACACAAAATACCGAATACCGGCACCAAAGTGATGTACGCCGCCGCGCTGCCGGCACCCAAAGTCTTCACGCCTTCAAAATACCACGCATAGCTCAAGACCGTTGCGCCGACAGACAGGCCAATCAAAGCAAACCAGCCCCTGCCGTCCATTTCGGCAAGCATACCAAACGGCAGGCCGTCTGAAATCAGCGCAGGCGGCAGCAACATCATTGCACCCAGCCAAGCGGTGGCCACGGTGACCGTCAGCGCATCAATCCCCTGCAACACCGCCCTGCCTATCATCGTATAAGTGACCAAGCAGCAAAGGCTGAAAAACACCAGCACTTCGCCCCACCCTATGCCGCCGCCCGACAAAAATGCCGCAATCTCGCCATGCGTGACCGCCCATATCGAGCCTGCCACAGCCAACAACATACCCGACACAATCTTGCCGTTGAGCTTCTCGCCAAACAGCAAAGCCGCAAAAAACATCGTCAATACAGGATTGAACGTAACCAACACCGTCGCCCTTGAAGCAGGAATCCGCTGCAAACCCAGCATAGACAACACGGTAAAACCAAATACGCCGAATGCCGCCGCCAGTGCTAATCCAAGCCATTGTTTACGCGACAAAACCGCCAAAGTACGCAATCGATACCGTGCAAACAGCCAGCCCAAAAGCAAGATTGCCGCCGTCAAAAAGCGCAGCATACCGCCCGTTAAAGGCGGCAGCGCTTGTCCCAGCATCCGCCCCATCGGCCAAGATGCGCCCCAAAACGCCGCCATGCCCAATAGTTTTAGATGGATTGCCAAATGTTTCATGGTGATGGATAACTTGAATAATCGGTTTAGAAAGCACACAAGCTCGGTTTGGAAGGATAAATTTCCTTAGCCGCCGATACTTGATAGAGTTTGCGCGGATAAAATACTACGCTGAATCATTACGGAAACAAAGGCCGTCTGAAAGACTGATATCCAGCTTTTTCAGACGGCCTTTGCTGCTCAATCAATAAGGCTTACAACTCAATGCCTTTGAGTTTCGCCACGGTATTAATGTCTTTGTCGCCGCGACCGGAGAGGTTGACCAAAATTACTTGGTCTTTGCTCATTTTCGGCGCGTTTTTCACCGCCCAAGCAACGGCATGGCTGGACTCCAGCGCAGGAATAATGCCCTCGAAACGGCAGAGTAAATCAAAGGCTTCGAGTGCTTCGTCGTCTTTGGCAACGGTGTATTCCACGCGGTTTATGTCGTTCAAATGGCTGTGTTCCGGGCCGATGCCTGGGTAGTCCAAGCCTGCGGAAACAGAGTGCGTACCCAAGACTTGACCGTTTTCGTCCTGCATCAAATAGCTGCGGAAACCGTGCAATACGCCGATAGGGGCTTTGCTGGTAATCGGTGCGGCGTGGTCGGGGGTATCCACGCCCAAACCGCCTGCTTCTACGCCGACCAAACGTACGTTTTCTTCTTCGATATAGGGATGGAACAAACCGATGGCGTTCGAGCCGCCGCCCACGCAGGCAACGGCAACATCAGGTTGGCGGCCGATGGCTTCCAACATTTGTTCTTTGGCTTCATTGCCGATCACGCATTGGAAATCGCGTACCATTTCCGGATACGGCGCAGGGCCTGCGGCAGTGCCGATGATGTAGAACGTATCATCCACACGCGCCACCCATTCGCGCATGGCTTCGTTCATCGCGTCTTTCAGCGTGCGGCTGCCGCTGTCAACGCTGACCACGTTTGCACCCAACAATTTCATACGGAACACGTTGGGCATTTGACGTTGGATATCGTCCGCACCCATATACACGTCACAAGTCATGCCGAAGCGCGCGGCGACGGTGGCAGAAGCCACGCCGTGCTGGCCCGCACCGGTTTCGGCAATCACGCGTTTTTTGCCCATGCGGCGGGCGAGCAGAGCCTGACCGATGGTGTTGTTGACTTTGTGCGCGCCGGTATGGTTCAAATCTTCACGCTTCAGCCAGATTTGTGCGCCGCCCAAATGCTCGGATAATCGCGCGGCATGGTAAACAGGGCTGGGACGGCCGACATAGTGTTTCAAATCATGGCGGAACTCTTCCCAAAATGAAGGATCTTCTTTCGCTGCTTTATAGGCTTCTGCCAATTCTTGCAAAGCCGGAATCAGGGTTTCGGAAACGTACAGGCCGCCGTGTTCGCCGAAAAAGCCGTTCTCGTCGGGAGCGTGATAATTTTTCATGGGATTTTTCCTTGTTCGTTTTATGGTTTCAGACGGCCTGATTCAGTAAAAGGCCGTCTGAAAGTAAAATTGTCAGCAATTATAGCCGTTTTCCATTCATCTTGTCGGCAACTAATTGAATAATAATATCAGCAGACAAAATAGGAACAACAGCGTACAGCTCGATGTTGCAATCAATGCCGTACCCAACGGCGGCGCGATATATTTTTCTTCGTTTTTGTTTCTCAGGCATAGTTTCAATGTCAACATCCCCAGCCACAGTGCCAGCAACCAACAACCTAGAAAGTTAAGCACAAGCAAAGCAATAATCAACTCATTGGTATTTATAGTGCTTATATTCAAAAATATCCAATTAAGGCCGTTAACAGACATAATGACTGCAGATATTTGTATCACATACAAAAGCGTTCCGCCCAGCAATACCTTTATATGCCATTGTTTGGCCTTCAGCCACACTGAGACGACATTTAAAAGCCACCACAAAGCCATAAACGCCATTAAAGAGATTTCATAACGATCCATCGCCTTACTCCTGAAAAACAGTCAATCCAGCCATTTCAAAAAAAGCCCGATACGCCGCTGCCTTTTTCGCCAAACTCAAAGGATAGGCACGCGAAGTCGAAGGCAGGCGCGTCAGAGTCAAATCACGCCCCGCATAGGGGAACGGTACTGTTTCGCCGGTCTTCGGCATTTTCATACCGCTGCCCTGAATCTCCAACAAAACTTCAGTTGCCTTGCCGCCGGTGGTGCAAAGATGGCGGCACTCGGGCATTTGCGCCAATACTGCCGCCAAATCGACGGTTTCTATCACTTTTAAAAACTTATCCGAAGCATTGCCATGTTCGCGTAT
>NZ_JBQCVF010000176.1:0-3074 GCF_051962515.1 Neisseria sp. P0009.S007
ACCACCCGTTTCGGTTACACCGAATACGGCGATCTCGAAACCGTTACCGATGCGCTGGGCCATACCACCCGCCACCATTACGACGCAGCGGGCAACCCCGTCCGTACCGACTATCCCGACGGCAGTCACGAAACCTTCGAATACGACCGCCTCAACCGTCTGACCGCCCATATCGACGGACTCGGTGCCAAAACCGCCTACGAACTCGCGGTGGACGGACTGCCGCTCAAACGCACCAACGCGCTGGGCCATACCTTCGCCTACGCCTACGACAAAGCCCGCCGTCTGACCGTCCTCACCAATGAAAACGGCGAAACCTACCGTTTCGATTACGACCCGACCGACAACCTGATCCAAGAAACCGGCTGGGACGGCAAAATCACCGCCTACGGCTACGATGCCGCCGGACAACTGGTCCAACAGACCGAATACGGCCAAAGCAATAATGAAGGTCGTCTGAAAGAGCGTCCCGAAACTTGGCACATCCACCATTTCAAACGCAACATCCTCGGCCAACTGATCGAAAAACAAAGCCGCAAAGTCTCCAGCCGCAACGGACAAAGCAAAGACGAAGGCATCAGCCGCACCCGTTTCGACTACGACCCGATTACCGGCAACCTGACCAAAGCCCGCAACCAACACAGCAGCGTCGAACTCGCCTACGACGAACTCGACCGCCTCATCGGCGAAACCACCGTCCATAACGGCCAAAGCGCCACCGTAGGCTATCAATACGACCCGTTAGGCAACCGCATCCGCACCATCCTGCCCGACGGCCGCCATATCGATTACCTGTACTACGGCAGCGGACACCTGCACCAAATCAGCCTCGACGGCGAAGTCGTCAGCGACATCGAACGCGACAAACTGCACCGAGAAATCCAAAGGACGCAGGGCAGCATCAGCAGCCTGTACGACTACGACCCCATGGGTCGTCTGAAAAGCCAGCGTACCGTCTGGAGCGGCACACAAACACCCCGCAGCAAACAAAACCCGCTGGCCGGCGGCGCCGTCAACCGCCGCTACGCCTACGACAAAGCCGGCAACCTGATCCAAAGCGCCGACCAAAGAAGCGGCGTCCTTAATTACGTCTACGACAAAATCGGACGGATTCAAGAAGCCCGCAACAGCCAAACCGGCCGCTGCGAAACCTTCGCCTTCGACCCCGCCCACAACATCCTCGACATCCCAACATCTACCCCCTCTCCCGTGGGAGAGGGCAAAACGACCGCCCCGATTTCAGACGACCCCCAAACTCAAGGTCGTCTGAAATCACCTGCCAACCCTAACCTTGTCAGCGGCAACCGCCTCAAAGAATACAACGGCATCGAATACACCTACGACGCCTTGGGTAATTTGATTTACCGCCAGCTGCCCAACGGCGAAAACCAATATTACCAATACGATCTCGAAAACCAACTCGTCCGCGCCGAAATCAAAAAGTCAGCCGGCAATACTGAGATTTGGACATACGCCTACGACCCGTTCGGAAGACGCCTTTCCAAAGAACGCCAAGACAAACTAGCTTGGACGAGTACCGACCCCAAACGCACCCACTTCGTCTGGGACGGCAGCCGCCTATTACAAGAGTATACCTACAAAGGCAGCTACACCTATCTCTACACCGACCAAGACAGCTACGAACCTTTAGCCCAAGTCTTCCACAATAACCAAGACGAAGAGCAATACCTCGCTTATTTCCACAACGACCAAATCGGCATACCGAGGGAAATGACCGACATCCACGGCAATCTTCTGTGGTACGGCGAATACACCGCCTGGGGTCGCCTGAAAAAGGATGAGCGGGTCTATCGGAATGCGTACCAGCCGTTCAGATTGCAAAACCAATACTTCGATGAAGAGACCGGACTGCATTACAACCTGATGCGGTATTACGAGCCTGAGGCCGGGCGGTTTGTGAATCAGGACCCGATTGGGTTATTGGGTGGGGATAATCTTTATGAATTTTCACCCAATATAAATAGTTGGTTTGATCCTTTAGGATTAAGTCCTAGAAATTTACCAGGAATTGCATCAGGAAGTGGTAATTCAATTGGAAAAAAATGGTTGAAGGGTACACATGGAAATGCTGGTGTATTTCCTAAATCTGTAGCAGATAAATTACGTGGTAAATCTTTTGATAGTTTTGATGATTTCCGAGCTGCCTTTTGGAAAGAAGTAGCAAAAGATCCAAAATTAGTTGAGGGTTTTTCGGAGGCTAATAAGAAAAGGATGGCTCAGGGGAAAGCACCTAAAGCAGCCAAATGTCAACATGATGGTAAAGTAAGCTCGTATCAAATACATCATAAAACTCCTATTAATCGTGGTGGTGGTGTTTATGATATGGATAATATGCTGATTGTTACACCAAAATTCCATAAAGAGATACTAGACCCGAAATACCATTTTGGAAGAGGATAGCATTATGTTGGATAGATTATATTTAATCAAACTGATTGATCAGTTAAGAAATTTTGAAGGTTCAGAAGAGGATGAAGATGTATTTCTTGAAAAATTAGAAAATTTGGTCACAGATCCAAATATATCAGATTATATATATTGGACAAACATGAGCTCCGAGGAAATAGCTGATAAAGTACTTAGTTACAAACCTATTATCCTCCCTGATTTAAGCAATTCTTAGTCTACATGAAATTTTCAGTTTTAATGTAACGTATATGTGGAATACATACATGTACTATGCGTAATAAACAACCTAAGAAGAAATGTTGATTATTTGACAAATTATAACTGAAAGGAGTAATGAAAATGAAAATTAAGAGTTTAGTTGAGAAAATGGGTGGAGTTCAAAGGTTTACATTTGAACCACTGATTCCTACATCTAGCAAGCTGTAGCCCGCACAAAACCCTTCAGTCCTGACGTAGGGTGTGTGCGGTACGCACGCGCGCGGTTTCTGTTTTTCAGACGGCCTCACTATCTTCTTTGAGGTCGTCTGAACCATTTGTTCTTTAACAATCTCATCTAAAACTAGCTATGAATTGACGAAAGTTGATGGAAGCAGTAAGCATCCATACTTCCCAGTAGATAGAAATGCGTTTGATAAGGATAGAAA
>NZ_JBQCVF010000177.1:0-3069 GCF_051962515.1 Neisseria sp. P0009.S007
CTGGATTACGGCATGGTTTGGAATCATTCGGTAGCAACAAAAACCGCGTGCGTGCGTACCGCACACACCCTACACCTTAATCTTAAGGTTTGCGTCGCCCGCAGTGGTAGGGTGTGTGGCGTAGCCACGCACGCGGTTGGCAGGGGTGCGGGCTACGGCTTGCTATTTGTTAGATTTCCTTCGATTGCAGTCCCGGCACAACATCTGGCAGTTCTCTTCAACCGTTTTCCCACCTTCACACCACGGTGTAATGTGATCGCCTTCCATTTCCGACAATTCAAATTTCTGTTCACAGTGTGGGCAAATGCCTTCTTGTCTTTCGTAAACCTTCTGTTTGATGCTGTCTGAAAAGGCACGGATGTTTAGATACTTTTCATCGTGCGTTAGGACATATTGGTAAATCCCTTTTTTGTTTTCCACGTCGTCGTCGGCAATCAGTTTGGCAATCTCCGCTTCTAATACATCTTTATCCAAATCGGTATCTTTGAAACGGTTATATAGGAATCCCCAAGGCTGCCCTTTCATCAGTTTGATGCGTTTATTGGAAAATTTTAGGTTTACCCATTCAATCACATTTTTGAAATACAGCCATAAATCATCAGCATTCTTATCATGTTGGTGAACCGCCATATATTTGCAGACTGCTTCGTCTCCGTCTTGGTTGGCAATCCACCCGATAGCGGTTTCCAAATAGTCTTGGCGGATGGCTGTACCGTTCAAATAGTCTTTTCCGATTTGGTAGGCGGCACAGTTGGTTTTGCTGAAATGACGTTTGGCATCCGTTACCCAGTTGCCCGAATACACGGCGTTGCGTAATTCTTGGTCGGTCAGTTTCTCACCCGCAATATTGATGGTTTTGAACCAGTCCAGCTTTTCGCTGTCCGTCCCTTCGCACTGGTAAACGGTCAGTTCGTAATTTAAAATCTTCTCCTGTTCGTCTGCCTGCAAATTATGGAAGTAGCGCATCATATAGGCAAAATCGCCGTTCACATATTGGCAGATGGAAACAGTGCGCTGTTGCCCGTCCACGATTTCAAACGTGCCGTCATTGCGCACCGCCCAATACATCACATTAAGTGGAAATCCTTTCAATACGGTATCAATTACGGCATCGCGCTGTTTGTCTTTATAGACAAACTCGCGCTGATAGGGCGGGCGAACGTCCAGTTTTCCTCCATAAGCGCGCACGCCGTCTTCGTTGTTGTCGGTGTAGCCCGCCGCTTTTTTGGTTTCGCTGTCGTAGCCCGTCAGTTCGCGGATAGTGAGAGTGGTCATTTGGATTTTCATGATTATTTTCTCCTAATCATTATGCGTTTATACATCCCTTTCCCTTTTACAACAGGGGCATCATACCGGTCATGAACCTTCTTGATATATTCCAACAATCCGTCGCCCCCTCTATCGCTAGTTCCAATTATTTCAAACTGCTCGGGATTGTATTTATCCAAAAACGTAATCGGCACACCCATTACGCCATCGTAATCGCAGGGAATATCGGCAACTTTGGATACTTCGATGGCATCGTAGTTGTCGTATTGCGGATAATCGGCGGGGTTGTAGGTTCGGTACAGAATCAGTTCTTCATGGCGTTTGGCTATATCCAAGTTGGTAAACCAACAGATATTTCCCATACTTCGCCATTTTTGTCCCGTTTCATCCTGCCAATAGCGTGTTGCTTTTGGCTTATAATAATCAGGTACTTGGAATGCCATATCACCATTATGGTTGCCAAGCCATATTTTATTTTCTTTTAGCAAGGGAAAAATCTCTTTATAGGTAATGGCATTCTGATTGCCGATAATGATGAATTTCTTGCTATATTCAACCAACTGCGCCACATATTCCCGAAATAGCGAAAACGGTGGATTGGTTACGACGATATCAGCCTGTTTTAACAGTTCGATACATTCCTCACTGCGGAAGTCGCCATCGCCTTTCAGCGGTTTGACTGCTATTTCTTCGGGGGTGGGAATGCCGTTGCCGTCTTTGTCCCCTGTATATTCCAGCCAAACCGCCTGTTCGCTGTCGTTTTGGCTGAACAGGTCGCTGTTTTGGTTTTTGTAGCAGGTGGCAATCAGCTTTTTCAGGCCGAGATGCTCGAAATTGTAAGAAAAATAATGGAAGAAATTGCTGACGCGCGGGTCGTCGCAGTTGCAATAAACAGTTTTGTTTTTGAAATGGTGTTTGTAGTGCCGCAGCTCTTTTTCGATGTCGGAAAGCTGGGTGTAGAACTCATCGTTTTTGGCTTTGTTTGCCGCGTGAAGGGATTTGTTGCCTGCCATATCAAACCCCTTTAAGAGTACAAGAAAGGTTTGATATTGTATTGATTTTTAAGTTATAATTGCTGTGCTGTGCTGTGCTGTGCTGTGCTGTGCTGTGCTGTGCTGTGCTGTGCTGCTATATCTGTGTCTGCTGTTCATATGATGTTTCCTTGTCTTAATTTATTCAAACAGGCTGCCTGAAAACCCACTTTCAGGCAGCCTGAACTTTCCTACATTACAGCTTCTCTTTAACCCAACCTTCCACGCTTACCAGCATTTCAGGCAATTTGTCGGCATCTGTACCGCCGGCTTGCGCTAAGTCAGGACGGCCGCCGCCTTTGCCGCCGACTTGTTCGGCTGCAAATTTAACCAGATCGCCTGCTTTGACTTTGCCAGTCAACGGTTTGGATACGCCGGCGCACAGGGAGACTTTGCTATCGTTGACTGCGGCGAGCAATACGATGGCTTGTTCTGATTTGCCGGTCAAGTCAGTCACGATTTCGCGCAGGGTTGCGGCATCGGCTTCGATTTGGGCAGCAACGAGTTTGGCTGGACCTAGGTCTTTTGCGTTGTCCAAGAGTTTGGCACCTGCGTGGACGGCGAGTTCAGCTTTGGCGCGTGCCAATTCTTTTTCCAATGCTTTGGCGTGTGCTGCGCCTGCTTGGATTTTCGCCAGTACGTCTTTTTCGGTTTGGGCTTTGGTTTCGGCAATAATGTCTTTAACCAAACGCTCTTGATCTTGCGCCCATTTGAGTGCGTTCAGGCCGGTGATGGCTTCGATACGGCGCACGCCTGCGGCAATACCGCC
>NZ_JBQCVF010000178.1:0-3006 GCF_051962515.1 Neisseria sp. P0009.S007
CAGATAATCCGATGAGATGCTAGTCTGTCTCACTCTCATGCAAAGGTAAGATCAACCATTTAATCCGCTTACCCCTTTTAAAAAACGGCCGCTGGCGGTGTTGCCCATGATTTCGTTTTGCGGCGCGCGAGAACGGATGTGGTTCAGCGTCAGGCGGCTGTAAAAATCGGGATGGTTTTCGGGCGTGAGTAGGAGTTTGAAGCGCACGTTGGTGTTTTCCACGCGGCGCGGGTTGCCGGTCGGCTCGTAGGACACGAACGGCTCGTAGCTTTCACGCTGCTGCCGTTCCGCGCTCAAGCGGAAGGCAAGGTTGTTTTTCACAATCGGGCCGGACACTACGCCGGCGATGTTGCGCGTTTTCTGGTTGCCCAAACCCAAGCGTAGCGCGCCTTCCCATTCGTCGGTCGGGTCTTTGGAACGCATCACCACCGCGCCCGCCACCGCGTTCTGCCCGCGCACATGGCTTTGCGGCCCGCGCAAGACTTCCACCTGCTGCATGTCCCACAGCGATTGCGTGCCGAAGGCGTATTCGTTGTAAGTGGCGGAGCGGCCGTCTATGGACAGGTTCAGGCGCGGCCGCGTGCCCGCAAAGAACGCTACCGCGCCGACGGCAGGGCCGGAGCCGTCCACGCCTCGCACGGTCGGCAAATCGTTGCCGCTGCCCAAGTCCACCGTGTTCACAGTCTGTTTGATCAGGTCGGTTGCGGAAAGATTGTGGCCGCTGCGGTCGATGTTCGGCGTGGAGAAAACGCGGTTGGACGTGGCGGTTTCAAAGCCGTTGCGGTTGGTGCGTTCGCCGGTGACGACGACTTCTTCCAACTGCACCTGTTCCGCATCTTGCACCGCATCGGTGGCATAAATCCATTCGGAGGCGAAAGCGGCGGCAATCAATAGGGGGAGGCGGCGGAGGGTGTGTTTCTGCATTTCCTTATCCTTTCAGACGGCATACGTCGGGGTGGATTGAACATCAGGTAATCCAATTGCTCCGTCAGTATGCAAATATTTGTATTTACACATTTACATAAAACAAACTATTAATGTAAAGTATAAGAAATAAGAAACAGGAATGCAAGTGTTTATCATTCACTTTACTTCCCTCTTATCTTGTGAATCATCCAAAAAAATCCCTCTCCTATTTTTGGGAGAAGGTTGGAGGAGGCAGATTCTGTAATCTTCATGAATTTGGCCTGCCAAGCATCCGATAGTCCTCATTCGTAGGGCGGAGCGGAAGGATAAGGAAAGAGGCCGTCTGAAAGCCGTTATATTGCCATTGCCGCTGTGGGGAAATATGATGAGTATCCGACTTGCGGATAACTTTAATGAAAAACCTTTATGAACAAAATCAAAATCTTCTTACCGTCATGACTGCCAGCAAACAACAAACCATCGCCGACACCGCCCGCCGCCTATTCCGCGAACATGGCTTTTCCGCCGTATTCGTAGGCAGTATCTGCGCCGAGGCCAGCGTCAGCCGCGTCACTTTTTACAAATATTACAGCGGTAAAAACGCACTCTTGCAGGAAATTGTTACCGAGCAGAAAAACCGCGTCCGTGCCGAATTTGAAAATCTGCTTGAACGGCAATGCAGCCTGCGCGAAGCCGCCGAGGCTGTGTTTGTCTTGCAAAAACAATCGTTTGAAGAACTTTATTCCGCCGCTTTCCTGCGCGACATTGAAGAGAACACCGATTTGGAGCTGGAGCGATTTTTCCACGAATTGAACGAAGAAAAATACGCTTTTATGCGCGGCTTCTTCCATACTCTACAACAACGCCGCCTGATTCAGCCCGATTTGCCGGTGGAGCTCATTGACCTGTTCATCCGTCAGGCAGATATATTGATGCACCATCCGCAACTGACTGCACTTTATACCGCTGCACCACAAAAGCTGCCGCAGGATATATTGGGGTTGCTGCTGCACGGTTTGTCAGGGAAAGAATAGATAAAAAAGAATAGAAAAAATTTCAAATATGAATATTCAGACGGCCTTTCGGTAAATAGCTACCAAAAGGCCGTCTGAAAATTAAATGGAATTATAAACCGCAGGTTTTGGGTTTGTTTGCCAAAATATTGATGACTTTACGTTCAGCTTTTTGCGGCTCGATTTTGATTTCGCTTTCGTCTTCTTCGCTGCCGTCGGAGAAACGTTCCGGCATTTTTTCGCTGTCAAATGCCAAGTCGCCGCCGTGTTTCAGGCTTTGACCGCGTTCCAAGCCGACAAAGTCGAAAAGTTCGGTATCGGCCAAATGTGATGGAACGACGTTTTGTAGCGCGGAGAACATAGACTCAATACGGCCGGGGAAACGTTTGTCCCAATCGCGCAGCATGTCACCGATGACTTGGCGTTGCAGGTTGGGCTGAGAGCCGCAGAGGTTGCATGGAATAATTGGGAATTGCTTCAGCTCGGCGTATTTGATCAAGTCCTTCTCTTTGACATACGCCAGAGGACGGATGACAATGTGTTCGCCGTTGTCGCTGACTAGTTTGGGAGGCATGGCTTTGAGTTTGCCGCCGTAGAACATATTCAGGAACATAGTGGCAAGAATGTCGTCGCGGTGGTGTCCTAAGGCAATTTTGGTGCAGCCCAATTCTTTTGCGGTGCGGTAGAGGATGCCGCGGCGCAGGCGGCTGCACAGCGAACAAGTCGTTTTGCCTTCGTCCAACACGCGTTTGACGGTGGAATAAGTGTCTTCTTCAACGATTTTATAGGGAACGCCGATGCTTTCGAGATAGGTTGGCAATACTTCTTCGGGGAAGCCCGGCTGCTTTTGGTCGAGATTGACGGCGACCAGTTCGAAATCAATCGGCGCGCTGGCTTGAAGCTGGCGCAGAATGTCTAAAAGGGCGTAGCTGTCTTTGCCGCCTGAGAGGCAGACCATGATTTTGTCGCCCGGTTCGATCATGTTGAAATCGTTAATCGCATCGCCGACAGCGTGGCGCAGGCGTTTGCTGAGTTTGTTGTTTTCTAATTCTTGCTTGGTTTTTTTGGACATGGCTGTTTGTGCTTT
>NZ_JBQCVF010000179.1:0-2976 GCF_051962515.1 Neisseria sp. P0009.S007
TTTCTCCGGTAACTGTATTTCCCGAAGCATCTGCTGTATCGTTACATTCACAACATAGCCAACAGCGTGCCAAGAATAAAATTTTTATAAAAATAATTTTTAATTAATTGAATATAAAGAAAATATATTTTAAAGTGGCTTTTATCGCCAAATAGCGTATAATACTAAAAAATATATTTATAGATAGTTATATAGAAAATAAAATATACAAGGATATATGATGCGATTCGATGATTTGGACAAACACTTGCGGCTAAGTAAACGGAAAATTTGTCCTGGAAAAATAATTTAAAGACCCTCTGAAACATGAATACCATCCCCAAAAAACAAGTCGCCGTCAGCTTTCTTGGTACAGTGCTGGACAAAGGTTTCGGTCAGGGCCGTTGGTTGAAATGGCGGCCAAACGTCGCCATGAATCAGCGTCAAGATTTTCATCTCGACCGTATGGAGCTGTTTTATGCGGAGAAATACCGCGAACTGGCGGATCATGTAAAAGCCGATATTCAGCAAGTATCGCCGCACACAGTCGTCAATCTCGTGCCTATGGAGCTGGCAAACCCGTGGGATTTCTCCGAGGTTTATACCAAACTGCACGATTGGGCAGCAAACTATCCATTTGATACAGAAGAAGAAACCTATCTCACCCACATCACGACAGGTACACACGTTGCCCAAATCTGCCTGTTTTTATTGGTGGAATCACGTCAAATCCCCGGCGTACTGTTGCAAACCGCTCCGCCCAAAAATCAAAGACGCAGTATGGAGGACGGCAATGTCGGTAGTTATGAAATCATCGATTTGGACTTGGCGCGTTACGACGTGCTGGCCGAACGCCTCGCCGCCGTGCGCGATGACGCAGTGCGCTACCTGAAAAGCGGCATTTCTACCCAAAACGCCGCCTTCAACCGCATGATTGCCGAAATTGAACAAGTCGCACTCAACTCTCCTTCCCCCATTCTGCTTTCCGGCCCGACAGGCGCAGGTAAATCCATGCTGGCACGCAGGATTTTTGAATTGAAAAAAGCGCGCCATCTGATTAAAGGCACATTTGTCGATGTAAACTGCGCCACCCTTCGCGGCGACGGCGCAGCATCTGCCCTGTTCGGCCACAAAAAAGGCGCCTTTACCGGTGCTGCAGAAAAGCGTGAAGGCTATTTGAAAACCGCCGACGGCGGTGTATTGTTTTTAGATGAAATTGGCGAATTGGGCTTGGACGAGCAAGCTATGTTGCTCAAAGCCATTGAAGAAAAACACTTTTATCCCGTCGGCAGCGACAGCGAAGTCAAAAGCGACTTCCAACTTATCGCCGGCACCAACCGCGACCTACGCCACGAAATCCGCGCCGGACGCTTCCGCGAAGACCTGTTCGCCCGCATTAATATCTGGAATTACCCACTACCTGCACTCGCCAACCGTCGCGAAGACATCGAGCCCAACGTCGAACACCAGCTCGCCTTAGCCTCGCAAGAACTCGGCCGAACCACCCGCTTCAACAAAGAAGCCCTGGCCACCTACCTCGACTTCGCCCACTCCAACCAAGCACCATGGCGCGGCAACTTCCGCGACCTCGCCGCCAGCATCATGCGCCTGGCCACACTCGCGCCGCAAGGCAGGATACAAGTAGAACAAGTCCAAGCCGAAATCGAACGCCTCAAATGGTTATGGTCGGAAGAACCCTTTTCAGACGGCCTCCTACATAACAGGCCGTCTGAAAAAGCACAAGACTACCCCGATAAAATCGATTGGGACACATTGGATTTATTCGACAAACTACAACTGCAACACGTTATCGACGAATGCCGCAAACATCCCAACATGGCCGCCGCCGGCCGTGCATTGTTCAACGTCTCCCGAACAGAAAGGGCAAAAGTCAATGACAGCGATCGACTGAGAAAGTATTTGCAACGGTTTGGACTGGAATGGGGGGATATTTAAATAGAGTGGGCAGACTAGTTCATTTTGAGAGCATTATTTTTTATCATTTATAAAAAACAAAAGGCATCAATCTGATGCCTTTTTATTTTCGTTAACATAAAAAATTAACGTTCATACCAACGTTTGGTCGATTCACGAATCACTTCTTTGGTTTACTTCAAAAATGCCGCATGATAGGCAATATGCTCGCCAACAAAACTGGCGATGAAGTAATAGCTATGATCATAGCCTTTGTGGAAGCGCACATCGACTGGTTGATTTGCCGCACGACAGGTTTCAATAAAATCTTCGGTACGTAATTGTGTTGGCAAAAACTCATCTTCCAAGCCCTGATCAATGCGCATACCTTGTACTTTATAGCCTTGTTGAATGAGTGAGCTGGCATCATATTGCTGCCATTTTTCGCGATCTTTTCCTAAATAGGCAGAAAAGGCTTTTTCTCCCCAAGGCACGAGGCTAGGCGATAAAATGGGCGAAAAGGCAGAAACACTTTGATAACGTTCTTGGTTTCGCAGCGCCAATACCAATGCGCCATGTCCGCCCATTGAATGTCCCATAATCGAACGTTTGCCGTTGGTAGGGAAATTTTCCTCAATCAGACTAGGCAACTCATTCAAAATATAATCATACATTTGATAATTCGTCGCCCAAGGCTGCTCGGTCGCATTAAGATAAAAGCCCGCACCCTGCCCTAAATCGTAAGCATTATCGTTCGGCACTTGCTCTCCGCGAGGGCTGGTATCGGGAGCAACCACAATTACTTGATGTTCTGCCGCGTAACGCTGAAAGCCTGATTTGGTAATGAAATTTTGTTCCGTACACGTTAAGCCGGAAAGCCAATAAATCACACCAAGCGGTCGATTCTCCGGATTATCCGGCAAATAGACGGCAAATTTCATTTCGCATTGCAGCGTTTGGGCATGGTGTGCCCACACTTGTTGCGAACCACCAAAAATTTGATGTTGTTCAATCAGTTTCATCGCGTACCTTAGTAATGAATAACAGCGCGGATCGATTTACCTTCATGCATTAACTCAAAGG
>NZ_JBQCVF010000180.1:0-2969 GCF_051962515.1 Neisseria sp. P0009.S007
AAGCCGTCATCATCCAATAAAGGCGATTTGCCCAAGGGATGGATGGCTTTGAGTTCGTCAGGGGCGAGCAAAGTGTCAGGATGACGGCAGTAGGTTTGCAGGCGGTAGGGCGTACCGAGGATTTCAAGCAGCCAAACAATGCGCAGGGCGCGGGATTGCTCGAGAGAATGTAGGGTAATCATGAGGGACTTTAAATATCGGTTTGTTTGAGGTTGTCTATGCTGATTTGGCAGGCATCGGCGTATTTTTGCAGGGTTTTGGCCGGTAGTTTGGCGAATACTTCGGGGCGGAAATGCCGACGAAGCTGCCATTTCCATACACCTGCCGCCATGGCCAAGCCGGTTTCATCATAACGACAGCGGAACATATGGTAGTACAGCGGCGAATATTCGCCTTTTTCGACGGCTTCGCGCGCGGCCTGCATTTGGGCATCGAGTTCGCACACCACCATTTCGGTGGCGTAGGCTTCGTCCTGCCAACCGTTGCTGGTAGCTGCTTCGTAGTGGCCGTCGCGGGTGCCGTAAATGACTTTGCGGTGGCCGTGGTAGCTGGCGCTGTTGTCTTGAGGGATGTCGTCAATCTTCATTCAGACGGCCTTTACTACTTCCAAAAGCATGAAACATGTTGAAAAGCGTCCGCTTTCCGGAACGTAACACAGGATTTTTTGGCCGTGTTCGATGGGGAAAGTGCGCATAAATTCTTCAAGGATGATGTAAATCGAGGCCGAACCCGTGTTGCCCTTGCTGTGCAGATTGGTAAACCATTTTTCCTGCGGAATGTCGAAGCCGATATTTTTCAGGCCGTCTGAAAGGCGGTCGCGGAAAAAGCCGGAAGAGTAGTGAGGCAGGAACCAATCGATTTCTTCGGCGCGGATGCCGTGTTTGGCGGCGATTTGGGAGAGAGGTTTTTCCACTGTATAGCGGACGATGTTTTCGTTTAGCAGTTTGACGTCCTGCTTGACCGCCATCAGGCTGTGGCGGCGGCCGTAATCGGCATCGGCGTGTTTCCAACCTTCAAATACGCCGTCGCGGAATTCTGCGCCGGCATACATGCAGGGCGGCATTTCGTTGGCGTAGGAAAGCAGGTCTATCCAATGGATTTTCAGGCTGAGGCCGTCTGAATTGGGGCGGTCGGACAGATACACCGCGCCTGCGCCGTCAGACAGCATCCAGCGCAAAAAGTCTTTTTCAAACCCGATTTCGGGGGACGCGTTTTCCAGTTTTTTATGGTCGGTTTCGCTTTGAAACACTTCGCCGCGCATGACCGCCGAGGCGTTTTCGGAAGCAACGGAAACTGCATGTGCGTGTTCGCCGGTACGCACGGCGTTGTAGGCGTGTTTCATCGCCGCCATACCTGCCGCGCATACGCCTGCCATGCTGAACACTTCGCAAGGCGGCATATCCAGCAAACCATGCACCATCACACCGTGTCCGGGCATGGTTTGGTCAGGGTAGGAAGTAGCGCAGGCCAGACTGCCGATGGCTTCTGCAGGAACGCCTTGGGCAAACAGGCCGTTGACCGCTTCGGCAGCCAATTCGGCATTGGTGTGCGTCGTGCGGCGGCTTTCGGGGTCGATGGCGTAATGGCGCGACAAAATGCCGTTGGAACGCAAAATCATACGGCGCACGCGTGACGGTACATCGCCTGCCATGCCGAGGACGGCTTCCATTTCGTCATTGCCGACAGGGGCATTGGGCAAAAAGGCAGAAACGCGGTTGAGATAAACGTCTTTGAGAGTGTTATTCGATGTCATGATGTGTTTGTCAAAATAATCAACCGATAAACCGCGCCGCGTAGTCGCAGCTTGCAGTCAACGGGATGTGGTGTGTTTCGGCGTATTCCATCAGCGCGTTCACCAGCAGTTTGGCAATGCCGCGATGACGGAAGTTGGGCGAGACCACGGTATGGTTTACGTCCCAGCCGCCGTTATGTTCGGTATAGCTGATATAGCCTGCTTCCAAACCGTCAATATCGATTTGAAAGCGACGGCGTTCGGGGTAGTGGATAACTTCGGGCATGATGGATTCCTGGTTTGAGGCCGTCTGAAACAGATTATCTGCCTGACGGTTGTTCATAATAATCCGCCAGCTTTTTCAGACGGCCTTTGAGCAGCGGATGCAGCAGTTTTTTCAAAATTACACTGATGGGTAAAACCACCAAAATCATCGCCAATAAAAAGACGATGTAGAAGCACAACAAGGCACGGCGCAAGAGCGGAGAAATACGGCCTGCCGCCATCAAAAGCTTGCCCCAGATGAAGAAGCTGCGGCCGGCGGTACGTTCGCTGAAAATCAGTTTTTCATTCACTGTTACCGCACCCATGTTTTGAAACAGGGTTTCGTCCAAAGGCTGTTGGTTTAACAGTGCATCGCGCAATTTCGCACCAAACCGCGCCGCATCCGCCAATTCTTCTTCAGCAATGCCGGCGGAGGGCAGGGAGCGGAAATAGCGTTTGTCGCCGGTCAGCATCCAGGCGGGCGTGGTAATGAAACTGGCCGCGCTGTTGCAGGCATCGATTTTTACGATGTTGCCGATGAGTTTGGCGCCGTTTTGTTTCAGCAAAGATTTCATTTTCTCTTGCGCGCCCAGCCACATATTGCGGCAGCCGATAAGCGTGATGACCGGTTTGCCGTCCAGCAGGCGGTGCGTTTCTTCGCGTTGCAAAAAGGCGGTCATCGGTTGCGAAGGGGAGAGGAACCAAACGGTGTAGGCAATGGCCACCACATCGTAATTTTCGGACGGAATGTGCGGCGGCAGAATCGGGGCGGGTTTTAAATGGACGGTTTCAGGAAAGGTATCGAAAAAACGCCAAAACGGCCACGGAAACGGAAACGCCTGCTCCGGTACGATATTGACGCAATCGACCTGTATGCCGGCTGTTTGCAACGGCGTGGCAAAATTTCGCGCCAGGCTGGAGAGCTGCCCCGTTTGCGAGTAATGCACAATCAGCACTTTTTTCATTATCTTCC
>NZ_JBQCVF010000181.1:0-2963 GCF_051962515.1 Neisseria sp. P0009.S007
AAGCTGATTTTGGGCGAATTGCAGCCGACCTACGGCAGAATCCGTATCGGCAGTAAACAGGAAGTTGCTTATTTCGACCAGTTCCGCAGCGCGTTGAATGAAAACGACACTGTGTTTTACACGCTCGGACAGGGCAACGATTACGTTGAAGTCGGTGGTAAGAAAAAGCATGTGATGAGCTATTTGGAAGATTTCCTGTTCCATCCAGCTCGCGCACAAAGTCCCGTCTCATCGCTTTCCGGCGGTGAACGCAACCGCCTCCTGCTGGCAAAACTCTTCACCCGCCCCGCCAATATCCTGGTCTTGGACGAACCGACCAACGACTTGGACATTGATACCCAAGAGCTGCTTGAAGACCTACTGCGCGATTATCAAGGCACGGTATTCCTTGTCTCGCATGACCGTATGTTCTTGGATAATGTGATTACCCAAAGCATTGTTTTCGAAGGACAAGGCCGTCTGAAAGAATACATCGGCGGCTATCAGGACTATATCGACGCAAAATCGCGGGAAGAGAAAATTCAGACGGCCTCTGCGCCTAAAGCGGCTGCCGAGCCTGAAAAAATCAAACCTAAAGCCAACCGCACGGTCAAACTTTCCTACAAAGAACAGCGTGAACTCGATGCCCTGCCTGATGAAATCGCCGCTTTGGAAACCGAGCAGGCTGAAATCAATACCCAGCTTTCCGATCCTGAAATTTTCAAAGATTACGAAAAAGCAGGTGCATTGCAAAGCAGGGCTGAAGAAATCGAGATGTCGCTTTTGGAAAAGCTGGAACGCTGGGAATGGCTGGAAGCGAAACAAAATGGAGAAGCGGTTTAAATTGGGAGTTTTGTCCCAAAGTAGGGCAGATATTTTTCTAAATCATGCCGTCTGAACCCCGAATATTCAAAAACAAGGTCTACAACCAACATGAAAAAAGTCGAGAAAAACGTATTGGTGCTGCATAGCGCTAAGGAAATGTTTGAGCTGGTGGACAAAGTTGAGGACTATCCAAAATTTTTGCCGTGGTACAGCAAGACCGAAGTCATCGAACGTAAAGGCAATGAGCTAAAAGCGCGCCTGTTTATGGACTATATGCGCGTCAAGCAGTCATTTGCGACGCACAACCACAATATCCCGGGGCAGGAAATCCGCATGGATTTGCTCGAAGGGCCGTTTAAAACCCTGCGCGGCACTTGGAAATTTATCGACTTGGGCGATGATATGTGCAAAGTCGAATTCAGATTAGAATACGATTTCTCCAATGCCGTACTCTCTGCCATGATTTCCCCGGTATTCGGCCATCTCGCCGGCACGCTGGTGGATGCTTTTATTAAAGAGGCCGACCGCCGCTATGCTTGAGATTGAAATTGTTTACGGACTGGCCGATAGGCAAGTGTTGAAGGGTATGACCGTTGCCGAAGGAACAACCGTACGCGAAGCTGCCCGACAAAGCGGTTTGGAGATAGAGTTTCCGGAATTGGATTTACAGCAAGCGCCTTTGGGTATTTTCGGCAAGGCTGTGAAAGACGAAACAGCGTTGCGCGATGGCGATCGGATTGAGGTTTATCGCCCATTGTTGATTGATCCGAAAGAAGCGCGACGTAAACGCGCTGGGCAAGAATAAATCAAAGGCCGTCTGAAACTTTTTCAGACGGCCTGTCAAACTGAAAGAACAGTAATGAGCTTGAAAATTAAATTAATTGTCGGTTTGGGCAATCCAGGCCAAGAATACGAACAAACGCGCCACAATGTCGGCTTTTGGCTGTTGGACGAACTGGCATGGAAATGGAAAGTCAATTTTAAAGACGAAAAGAAATTTTACGGCGAAGTAGCGCGCGCCACTACGCCTGATGGTGATGTTTGGCTGCTCAAACCCATGACCTTTATGAACCGCTCCGGTCAGGCAGTAGCCGCTTTGGCTCAGTTTTACAAAATCAAGCCGGAGGAAATCTTGGTGGTTCATGACGAGCTGGATATTCCATGCGGCCGTATCAAATTCAAACTTGGCGGCGGCAACGGCGGACACAACGGCCTCAAAGACATTCAGGCTCGCTTGGGTACGCCTAATTTCTACCGCCTGCGCTTGGGTATTGATCATCCGGGCGACCGTAATCTGGTTGTCGGTTATGTGTTGAATAAACCGTCGGCGGAACACAGACAGCAAATTGATGATTCCATCGCCAAATCCCTGCAAGGATTGCCGGCCGTGTTGAATGGCGAATGGGAAGAAGCAACACGTTTTTTACACAGTAAGTAGCGTACCCAAACCAAACCAAACGGGTAGCCTTGCACATCATGTTCAGACGGCCTGAAAACAGGCAGTGTGATCTGACTAGTGATAAACGAATCAAAGAAACAGTAAATATGAACGAACTGACCAGTCTTATGCAGACCGAAGCCCCAGGCATTGTTGGCGAAACATTAGACTTCTGCCTTTACGAATGCAGTATTGAAGATGCCCCGGATGCAGAAGAAGTGGCACAATGGCGTGATATTTTGAAGGCGCGGGGTGGGAAATTTGTCCGCTTGGCAGATATCTGCCAAACATGGTTGGATGAAGAGGCCGATAAATGAAAGCCTTGCCGTTAAACAAATTTACTGTCGCTGCCTTGATTTGGTTTGCCGCCGCCATTTATGCCTTACTTTTCAAAGAGGGCGGCAATAGCGCTCCACCATTCCCTCATTTTGATAAAGTCGGCCATTTCGGGCTGTTCTTCGGTCAGGCATGGTTGTGTGCAAAAATATTTATTCAAGACAATAGGACTATTCCCTATAAAGGCATTCTGTTTGCCGCTTTATTGTTTGCCATAGGAAGCGAGCTGGCTCAGGCATTTCTGACTGCTACGCGCCAAGGTTCGATCGCGGACGGCATTGCCGATATGGCAGGTACGGCTGCGGCACTGTGGTTTGCAGAAAAAATAAAAGCAGCAAAAAGTTAGACATATTTAAAAAACTTAAAGGCCGTCTGAAATCCTGAG
>NZ_JBQCVF010000182.1:0-2953 GCF_051962515.1 Neisseria sp. P0009.S007
TGTGGTTTGCAGAAAAAATAAAAGCAGCAAAAAGTTAGACATATTTAAAAAACTTAAAGGCCGTCTGAAATCCTGAGAAATAGGTTTCAAACGGCCTTTTGTTACTTGATGTATGAAGCGATCGTTGCTTTATACCAAATATTTAAAAATTAGAATTTTACGCGTACACCGGCAGATACTTCGTGGGATTGAATTTTGGTCTCTTCAAAATTGCCCCAATAGTTGTAGCGATAGCCAGCATCTAAAGCAACATTAGGCGTTACTTCGTAGCTTACACCAGCCAATGCACCAATACCCATTTTGGTTTTTCGTGAATGTTCTGTATAGTGAAAACCAGGGTCGGCTTCATCAGAATTTAATGAAACGCGATTAATACCTAAACGAGCACCAACGTAGGGCTTAACAGGTGTATTAGTATTGAAGTCATAGATTGCTGAAACGCCAATACTTTGAAATTTCAGTTTGTAATATAAGTGACTGTCATCCTCGTATTCACCTCTTTCAATAGATTTATGATGTGTATAGTCTGCTGCAACACGGAAGTCACCAAAATCATAACCAGCAGATAGACGAGGGCTAAAGCCTTTTGCTTTATCAGAGAATTCCTCTTCACCAGAGTTGTCTTTAATCTTAACAGTAGAATAACCAGCATCAGCTTGAACATAAAAACCTTTGGTTGCATCAGCCAATGCAAATGTAGGCAGGGAAAGAGCAATCAGTGTTACCAGAACTTTTTTCATTGTTTTGTCCTTAATGTAGGATTAGGAGTAGTGGATAATCGCCGGGGTTGGTCGTTCCCAACAATTATTCAGATTGTATTTTCTTGTCGTAAATTAAGCAAATCTAAAAATGTTTTAACTGTTGTAAAAAAGCACTTATAAAAAACACTGTAACAAGTCGTTTAAGAACAAACGGCCTTGCTCGGTCGGGCGGAACACGGTCGGATCTGATTCAAGCAGGCCTTTTTGTCTGGCGGTTTCGATTTGAGCCATGATTTTTGCAGTGGGGACGCCGGTACGTTCCTGCAACATTGCAGCAGGTACGCCATCGGTCAGGCGCAGGGCGTTCATCATGAACTCGAATGGAAGGTCTTCGGAAGCAACGGTTTTGTGCTCAACTGCTTCATGCGGATTGCCCTGCATAGCGGCAAGATAGTCGTTGGGATGGCGACGGCGGACAGTTCGCTCGATACGGTCGGGATAGGAAATTTTGCCGTGTGCGCCTGCACCTATGCCTAAGTAATCGCCAAACTGCCAGTAGTTCAAATTATGGCGGCACTGCATACCAGGTTTTGCAAAAGCCGATGTTTCGTAGTGGATAAAGCCTGCGCTTTCTAATGCACCGTGTACAGCATCTTCAATATCCAACGCCGCTTCATCTTGCGGTAATCCTTTTGGCGGCGTATGACCGAAAGGCGTGTTCGGTTCCATTGTCAGATGATATGCGCTGATATGCGATACGCCTGTTGCAATAGCGGTTTGCACATCGTTTAGGGCCGTCTGAACCGTTTGGTTTGGCAGGGCATACATCAAATCAATATTGACTTTATCAAATAATTTCAATGCAGTATCAATGGCTGTCAGTGCTTCTTTGCCGTTGTGAACGCGTCCCAATCGAGCAAGCATATCGTCGTTAAAACTTTGTACGCCGATAGACAGGCGCGTAATACCTGCGTCTTTAAATCCTTGAAACTTCTCAATTTCAAATGTGCCGGGGTTCGCTTCTAAAGTAATTTCCGCTTCGGGTTGCAAGCGCAACAGCGAACGCACGCCACTTAACAAACGGTCAATTGATTCCGCTTGAAACAGGCTGGGTGTGCCGCCGCCGAAGAATATCGTTTCTATCGGTCTGCCCCAAATATTGGGTAACTCAAGCTGCAAGTCGGTTAATAGGGCATCGATATAGGCTTCTTCCGGCAGGCCGTTTTTCAGGCTGTGGGAATTGAAGTCGCAATATGGACATTTTTTGATGCACCAAGGAATATGGATATAGAGTGATAAAGGAGGCAGGGCGGTTAGCTGGCCGGGGCGTTGGAAAGTGATTTGGGTCATGGTATGTGTTGAGGCTCAAGGCCGTCTGAAATTTTTAGGCCGTTATTTTAACTGAAATGTCGGCCGGGAAAGTAATCAGTAGGAAATTTGCGCAGTCTAAGCGCTCAAAAAAGCTTCAATTTCTTCTTCTGATAATTTGGAATTGCAGACAAATTTTATTTTGCCTTGTGAGATGTTGAGTAATGCGGGAACAGTTTTGATGCCGTGTTGTTCACGAAAAGTCTTTAAAGCTGCTTTGTTGCTGCTGTCTGTAAAGCGGATAGTAAGCTGCTTGTTTAAGGAAACGGTAAATAGTTTTGCAACAAAACGGCGACAGTATGAACAGCTTGGTTTGCCTAAAAAGACGATAGCAGTTTCTTGACTATCAATGAGTTGCAGAAGTTCGTCAGGTGTGGTTGGGATGAAGGCAGCGACGTGTTTTGCAAAGGCTGCCAATTCTTCAGGCGAGGGTTTGGGCATGGGAATGAATGTGAGGTAGGCCGTCTGAAGGTTTCAGACGGCCTGTTATTGATTTATAAGGATTCGATTTTTCTTAACAATTCACGCAAAGCTTGGGCGCGGTGGCTTTCGGCATTTTTGATTTCAGGATCAAGCTCGGCAGCGGTGCAACCGTGTTCGGCCAGATAGAAATGCGGGTCGTAGCCGAAGCCGTTTGTGCCGGCTGCTTCTGCCTGCCATTGTCCGCGCCAGATGCCTTCGGCGATAATGGGTTGCGGGTCGTTTTCGTGGCGGACGAGGACGAGTACGCAGACGTAGTAGCAGCTTTTATCGTCTTTATCGGCAAGATCGGCAGAGAGTTTGGCGTTGTTTGCGGCATCGGATTTAGGGTTTTCGCCTGCATAACGTGCGGAGAAAATGCCGGGTGCGCCGTTTAAGGCGTTGGTGCAGATGCCGGAGTCGTC
>NZ_JBQCVF010000183.1:0-2937 GCF_051962515.1 Neisseria sp. P0009.S007
GACGGAGAAAGCGAAGGCATGATTTTTGCACCGCCAATCAGTTTGCCCCAAACGTATTGCAACACATCCGATACTTGCACCACGCCAATCAGGAAGATCAGCAACAGGATATTGTTGCCGTTATCGAAGCCATCCAAGTCCAGAAACATCAGCGCCGGAACATGAGACAGACAGAAGATGCAAATCATCGCCATCCATTGTGTTTTGGCGGCGCGTTCCAAAAAGTGTGCCGTTTGGCCGCTGAGGCTGGCAATAATCGGCAGTATCAAAAAGCCGTAAACCGGAATAAAAATGCTGAACATGCCGTACCAGCCGTCATAGACGAAATAGTATTGCACCGGCAGAAGCAGGTAAAAGCAGACCACCATGCTGTAATAGTCGCTGCGGCGTCGATAGACGAGGGTCATAAATTCGCGCAGTGCGGCAAATGAAATCAGGAAAAACAGTACAACCGTCCCGATTTTGCCGAACCAAAATGCACCCAGCAACACCAACGTCATCAGCCACCATGCGTAAATACGGGCGTTGAGGTTGGCAATGGTGGCATTATCTGCGCCGTTTTTGCGCTTGAGCCATTGTCCGATGATGCTGGCAAAACACAATACGGCAAATACGCCGACAAAAATATAGCTGGCTTGCGGAGTCAGATGAGCGGCGGCTTGTTCGACAATGATTTGTTGGGAAGTCGTAGAAAGGCTCATGCTTGTTCTCCTTTGTTTTGCTGAACTTCAGATTCATTTTGGCAAAGCTCGCTGCGGTCGTTTTCAGACGGCCTGAGTGCCAGTAGCGCCTCACGGCTGCGTGTCAAAAAGCTGTCTTTGTCTTCGTTTTCCTGCAAAGTAAGCGGCTGTCCGATATGGACTTCACACAAAAGCGGGATAGGCAGGATTTTGCCTTTGGGCAGTACGCGGCTGATGTTGTCTATCCAAATCGGCACAAATTCGGTATTGGGTTTACTTTTCGCCAGATGATAAATGCCGGACTTGAACGGCAGCAGGATGGTGTTGTCGTCAGTATTACGCGTGCCTTCAGGGAAAATAATCAAAGAGTCGCCTGCGTTCAGCGCGTCTTTCATCTGTTCGGTAATTGCTTGCGGATTATCACTATGGCGCGGAATCAGCAAGGCATTGAAAACGTTTTGAATGATGAAGCGTTTGAGTTTGCTTGTCAGCCAGTAATCCGAACCGGCGACTGGGCGCGTGGACAAGCGCCAGCGGCGGGGCAGGGAAATCCACACCAATACAAAATCGCCATGGCTGCCGTGATTGGCGTAATAGACTTTTTGGTGCTGATTGAATGTCAGCTCGCGCGGACTTTTGGGGCGTACGCCCGTAAGAAAAGAGACCGACAGACATAAGGCTTGGTCAGTTAGCCAGGCAAGTTGTTTTTTGAGGAAGTTTTTCATTGTTTCTGCCTTTGGGAGTGAGATACCGCTCTAGATCTGGTTTGGGTAAATTAGCCAAAATAATCAAATGCTTTGGATAAGCAAAATTAAAAATTGTGCGGCGGTCAGGTATAAGCTTTTGCGCCATAAGGAAAGTGCGCCGTTTATCCGTTGGGTCAACGTACGGCTGCCTGAAATTTGGCGTAAACCGTTTTGCTGTAAGGTGTGGTCGAAGTCTTCAGGAGAGTAGCGGTTGTCGGCAAAGTCTTGGAACACGCGACGGTCGAAGTGAATGCGGATATGGCAGTACAGCAAAACTGCTGCCAAGACAAGTTGCACCGCAAACCATGCGCCGCCATATTTTGCCGACAAGGCGAGCAGCAAGGCATTGCAGGCGGCAACATAATGTGCGGTAGAGAGCAGGTGGGCAGTAATACGGCTGTCGGTTGCGTTGTCCATCATTATCCTTGTTTTAAACGGTTGGCCGCAGCTTCAACTGCTTGGGCGGTGGCCGGCGATAATACCATTTGCGGCCGAGCCTGTTTGAGTTCGGCCTTCGCTTGCGCCAAGTTTTTGCAGCCACCATAGACCAGCAGCCACGTCAGCACCACTGCGGCACTTCTTCCATAACCCAAAGCGCAACATACCAGCGCTTTGCCGTGTTTTTGGCGCAAGGTTTCCAATATCAAGGCCGTCTGAACCAAATCGTTTTCAGACGGCGTTACCATATCCAGTAAAGGCAGAGCGCGATATGCTCCCTGATAGCTACGGCAGGGATATTCGGCGCATACATCCAATACGACAGGCAAATGGTTTGAAATCCCTAAAACGCTGCCAATTAATACATCATTGCGGACTGGTGCCGTTTTCGCTTTACCGCGTAACCAATACGCCATGTTTAGCCGTACGCTCACCAGATAAGGCAATAGTAAAACCGTCGCTGCCACCGATAATTTACCGTTAGCCTGTTTTTGGAATATGTTTGCATTTCCAGTCAAATAGGCAAAGGATACCATCAGTAAAGACACGCTAATCCATATCAACCACAGCCACACACCACCCAGCAGCGCAGGCAAAGCCGTCAAACACGCGCCAAGTAAATACAGCAACGCAATCCTTCTTGAGCGTACATCACTCAAGCCCAGTCTTAACGGCGAAGTCATCTGACGCGGGAAAGCCCACAACACCAGCCAGCCAAGCAATGCTCCTGTCGGCACGTCAATAAAATGATGTTGATAAGTTGTCAGTACCGACAGGGCAATCAGGCTTTGCCATAAGAAAAGAGGCAGGCGGATTTTGGGAAAGCGCGTCCAATAAAATGCACCCACGATAATTGCCAACGCAATATGCAAAGATGGCGCTTGGTTGTACGGCAAATCAAATGCAGCCAATGAATCAAACAGCCAGCCTGACAGTCCAACGGCAGGCGGTTTAGGCCACCCGAAACGCAGCGGAAACAGCACAAAGCAAGCAGTCGCAATCAGTTGGGCGGCTACAAGGTGCGCTACATATCGGTTTTGTTCATGTGTATCACGGCAAAGAAAAAATGCCGC
>NZ_JBQCVF010000184.1:0-2937 GCF_051962515.1 Neisseria sp. P0009.S007
TTAAACGTATTGTCGAGGGTATTGACGTTGCTGATGGAGTTGGTAATTTGTGACATTACGCGGTTCCAACGGGTAACTGGGGCGGCGGTAACGTAAACGGTGTCTTCGGAGCGCAATTTGAATTCGCTGCCCAGTGCGTAAGAAGTCGCATCTTTTAGGTTGAGCTGGTAGATGTGGATAGGTCTGGCCGCATCTTCAGGTGCGCGGCGGATCACGAATACGCCGGTTGCATCCGCATAGGCTTGGTTCATGCCGCCCACTTCGCCGAGCGCTTGGGTCAGGTTGAGGCCGTGATTGCCGATCGGCAGGGTGGCTTGTTTGCCGACTTCACCCATGATGTAGATTTTGTTGTTGCTGCTGTTAGGAACATAAACGATGTCACCATGGCTGAGGAGGTGGTTTTGCGACATATCACCGTATTGCAACATGTCTTGTAGGGAAATGGTGCGGTCGACGCCGTTGTGCGTCCATTTGATGTGTTGGGTGTCGGCACTTTGGGTGACGCCGCCTGCTTGGTTGATGGCATCCAAAATGGTCATCGGGATATTGGTAATCGGCAGCTGACCTGCTTGGCTGATGGCACCGGATACTGAAATGCGTTGCGAACGGAATTCGGTAACGTTGATGGCTACTTGAGGATTTTTGATGTAGCGTTTCAGAAGGTTGGTCAGGGTATTTTGCAATTCGTCCAAAGTTTTGCCTTTGGCTTGAATTTTGCCTGCTAACGGGTAAGTAATATAACCGCCCTCATCCACCCAGGCGCCGCGGCTGACTTGGTTGGTTTGCGGGTTGCTTTGCTGGATGGGGGAATTGAGGTCGGAGTGCGCCCAAACCATGATATTGAGGACGTCGCCGCTGCCGATGCGGTAGCGGTAAGCGCTTTTGCTTTGCTCCAAGCCTTGGTTGGCTTGGGAAAGTACGGGTGGCGTACGCATTTTTTCAATCAGGTTGGGCGTGATGGGGTAAACGGCAACGCGGCTGTCGAGGTTGGTATCGGCTGCGGTGTCGGTGTCGGTGTAAACAATGGTTTTGGTTCGGGTTTTGATGGTTGAACCAGGAATGACTGTTGTGCTGTTGCAGGCAGTCAGTGCGAATAGAGTAAGCAGGGAGAGTGTTTTTTTCATGTAGTAGTCCTTGCAGTATGGTGTCCGGGCCGTCTGAAAATGTTCAGACGGCCTTGTTGTTTTGTTGCCAAACCAAGTCGCAGATACCGTCTTTAGGTACGAAGCCTGTCGGTGCGCGCAACAGAAGCTGGCGCAGGCTGTTTTGGTCGCTTTGGAAACAAGCGGTTTCGAGTTCCGACAGTATGTCAGATAATTGCGTCCATGGAAGCATTACTTCACTGGCGGTCATAATACGGGGATGAGTGGTTTTTTGCACCTCGTCGCCGATGAGCAGTTCTTCATAAAGTTTCTCGCCCGGGCGCAGGCCGGTAATCTTGATTTCGATGTCGCCGTGGGGGTGTTGTTCGTCTTTCACTTTGAGGCCGCTGAGGACAATCATTTGACGGGCAAGGTCGATGATTTTGACGGATTCACCCATGTCGAGGACGAATACGTCGCCGCCTTTACCCATTGCGCCGGCTTGGATAACCAATTGCGCCGCTTCGGGAATGGTCATGAAGTAGCGGGTAATGTCTTGGTGAGTCAGGGTAATCGGGCCGCCTTCGGCAATTTGTTTTTCAAATACAGGAACAACGGAACCGGACGAACCCAATACATTGCCGAAACGCACCATGCAGAAGCGTGTTTTTTGTTCCGGCTCGGCGGCAAGGGCTTGCAGGCAGAGTTCGGCCATGCGTTTGCTGGCGCCCATGGTATTGGTCGGTCGGACGGCTTTGTCGGTGGAAATCAAAACAAAGGTGGAAACGCCTGCATCTACGGCAGCCTGTGCGCAGCAGAGTGTGCCGAACACGTTGTTTTGAATGCCTTCTATGGTGTTGAACTCAACCATAGGGACGTGTTTATAGGCTGCGGCATGGTAGACGGTGTCGACGTGATAGGCCTTCATGATGCTGCTAAGGCGTTCTTTGTTTTGAACCGAGCCTAAAAGCGGTACGACTTCGACTTGGCTGCCTTGCGCTGTTTGGGTTTCGCGCAATTCTTTGTCTATGCTGTATAGGGCAAATTCAGACAATTCAAACAACAGCAGTTTGGTCGGCCGGCAATTGAGAATTTGACGGCAAAGTTCGGAGCCGATAGAGCCGCCTGCGCCGGTTACTATCACGACTTTGTCGCTGATGTCGGCGCTCATCAATTCAGGGCGAGGTGCCACAGGGGCGCGGCCGAGCAAATCGACCACAGAGATTTTTTTCAATGAGCTGACGTTGATTTTGCCGTCCACCAAATCCTTCATGCCCGGAATGGTCAGGACTTCGCATTTGTATGCTTCGAGGCGGCGGATGATGTCTTTGCGTTCTTCCGGCGTAGAACTTGGAATCGCCAGCAGAATTTTGCGGACGCCGTAGCGGCTGATCAGCATCGGGATTTCGTTGGGGTTGTAGACGGCAAGGTCATAGATGACGGTGCGTTGGATTTTTGGGTTGTCATCGACAAAGGCAATGGCCGAGTATTCGTTAACCTGTTTGATGGCTTCCAGCAATTGTCGGCCGGATTGGCCTGCACCGTAGATGATGACGGGTGTCATCTGTTTGCGGTGATGATCGGTCAGAATCGCGCGCAGGATCATGCGCGAGCTGGTCACGCCGACCACCAAGACCAAGAAATAGACGATGGGCAGGGCAAGGTGCAGTTTTTGCTCAAAAACCAGGGTGCTCAGGCAGAACAAGACCGCCGAAATAATGCTGCCGAATGCGGCGGCGGTCAGGACGCGGATGCTGACGAAGCGCGTAACGGCGCGGTAGAGGCCGATACGGATGAAAAGGATGATGGTCAGCAACGCGGTGCTGCCGAAAGCCAGCCAGTTGGCGATACTCAA
>NZ_JBQCVF010000185.1:0-2860 GCF_051962515.1 Neisseria sp. P0009.S007
CTTCAAATAGGCTTGTTGGTTCTCATGTGATGCAATATGCCCGAAGAAAATATTAGATTTTCTATCCTCGTTATTGGTTATTTTTGCCATCAAAGCCTTGCTTAGAAAGTAAAGTCCAATTATGAAACATATAGCTGATACCAAAAATATAAGCATAAAAATAAATAAAACGACTTCATCTGTTCTATTTCTAGGATTTGCACAAAAAACACTTTTTATAAATTCTGTTGTGGGTGTTTTTAAAGTAGATAAAATGGTTAAAATAGCGCCAAAAAATGAGAACCAAAATGATACTTTGGTATCACAATTTGAAATAAATCCAATAATCCTATCAAGAGTTAAATGCAATTTATCCGTATCGTCTGATAATTTCCATTGTTGATTATGCATTGTTTTACCTTTAATTCTTTATTTATTCAAATATTTTGGGAATATAATGATAATTCAATAGTTACTACAAAAATAATTTTCTCAATAAAATAAATTCCGTATCAATGCCCTTGCAGAGTGGCGGCAGAAGCGGTGTTGTATCCAAAATTAAAGCCAATTTTGAACCAATATCCGAAAATCCGCTTGGAAATCGTGGTGGACGATCGCTGAGCAGATATTGTGAAAGAGGGATTTGATATGGACGTACGGTTAGGCAACGATGTAGCGAAAGAGATGATTGCCTTGCCAATTTCCGCACCGCTCAAAATGGTATTGGTTGCCTCGCCCGATTATTTGGCGCAACATGGTTCACCGAAAAATATTGATGATCTGCAACAGCACCGCCTTATCGGCACGAAGCTCTCCGCCGAACACGGCGCGGAAATGCAGTGGGAATTCAAGTACAAAAAAGAGCTGATTACATTCACGCCCAAATCACAATTTTCCATCAACAACCATCTACGCCTGCAAGCCGTTTCAGACGGCCTTGGCATTGCGTGGATAGCACATATGAGCGTAGCGGATGCACTCCATTCTGGACAACTGGTCGAGCTGTTGCCTGAGTATGCTATAACTTACGAACCGCTTTACCTCTATTATCCCAGCCGTCGCGGGCATTCCAATGTGTTTAAGTTGATTGTGGATGCGTTGCGGGTAGAGGTCGTCTGAAAATGTAAAAGCAGCCTGACTTCTTTGCATGGATTTCAGACTGCTTTTTGCTTTCAGGTAGCCTTATAGCTTCTAGGAGACTTTATTCATATACCGCCTGCCACATTGCGTCCTGCACCGCCTGTACCCAGTTTTCAGGCTGCTTGGTCGCTACACCGTCCTTGACCGCCTGTTTGGCAACAGCAACAGCAACAGTAGCAGACGATGCACGCAGGTTATTCACCGATGGCAGGAGTGACGCGCCTTCGTCCTGCGGATTGACTTGCGAGGCGACTGCTTCAGCTGCAGCCAGCAGCATCCCGTCAGTAACGTGTTTCGCACCAGAAACGATAACCCCCAGCCCCAACCCTGGGTAAAGCATGGCGTTGTTAGCTTGACCGATTTCGTAGTTCACGCCTTTATACGGCACGGGTGGCACGGGGATGCCGACAGAAATGAGCGCTTTGCCATCCGACCATTTTATAGCCTCACTCGGCATCACTTCGATTTTCTCGGTCGGGTTAGATAACGGTAGCAGAATTGGGCGCTCTACGCCCGCACATAGGGCTTTGACTACGTCTTCAGTGAATGCACCGTGATCGGTGGATGTGCCAATCAAGATAGTCGGTTTTACTTGTTTTACAACTTCGAGCAAGCCGATTTTACCGTCCGTTTTCGCCCAGTCGGCAACTTCAGTGGCTGGGCGGGCATATTCCTGCTGGTAATCAGGCAAGCCGTCCATGTTATCAGTAACCAGTCCATTGATGTCAATCAGCCATACGCGTTGTTTCGCTTCTTCGCGACTCAGGCCTTCTCGCTCCATCGCCGCACTGATTTGGTCGGCCATACCCGTACCTGCGGTGCCTGCACCGTACACCACCAACCGCTGTTCGGCAAAGGTCTGTTTGGTCACTTTTAGGCCAGAGAATACGGCAGCCATCACAATCGCGCCAGTTCCCTGCATATCGTCGTTGAAAATACGATATTGTCGGCGGTTCTCCACCAAAATGCGGCGGGCATTGGACGGACCGAAGTCTTCAAAGTGCAAAAGCGCATTGGGGAACATTTCAGCAGCAGTTTTCAGGTAGTTTGCAATCAATGCGTCGTAGCGTTCACCACGCACGCGGGCATGGCGATTGCCCAAATAAGTGGGATCATTGAGCAGGGCTTCATTATCTGTACCCACATCTAGATTCACAGCAATGGTGCGGCTGGGATGAATGCCTGCAGCAGCAGTATAAACTGCCAGTTTGCCGACGGAAATATCCGTGCCGTTCACACCCCAGTCGCCGATACCCAAAATCTCTTCCGCATCGGAAACCACAATCAAATCTACATCATTTGCACCCAAGCCCAGCGTTTCAAACGATGCACGGATGTTTTCAGGATGGTTTACATCCAGATAGATAGCTCGCGAACGGCGGTAGTCGCGGCTCCATTTTTTAATTGCTTCGCCGACAGTGGGGTCGTAAACGACGGGTAGCATTTCGGCTAGATGGTCAATCAGGAGTTTGTAGTACAGTACTTCGTTGCGGTTGTGCAGTTGATCAAGAAAGATATATTTTTCAATATCTTTTTCATAGGATGAAAACTGGCGGTAAGCACGCGTGGCCTGTTGTTCGAGCGTTTCTACAACGACAGGTAGGCGGCCGGTCAGGCCATATTTTGCTCGCTCTTCCAATGTGAAAGCGGTATCTTTGTTGGTGAGAGGGTTCTGTAGGATGGTGGGGGTGTTGCTCATATTGTGTCTCCTGTGAAGATTAGGAAAAGCTCGTCCGAAAAA
>NZ_JBQCVF010000186.1:0-2831 GCF_051962515.1 Neisseria sp. P0009.S007
GGACGCCAGCGGCGGTCGTAAGTCGCCGTGCCTTCTTTTTCGGCTTTCTCGCGCATGGCTTCCAGCTCTTCTTTGCTGCAATAGCAGTAGTAGGCATGGCCTTTTTCTAAAAGTTCGGCAATGACTTCTTTGTAGCGGTCGAAACGGCGGGTTTGGTAAACGACGTTGTCTGCGTTGTCGTAGTTCAGGCCGACCCATTTCATGCCGTCGAGGATAATGTTGACGGATTCGGCAGTAGAGCGCGCCAAGTCGGTGTCTTCGATACGCAATAGGAACTCGCCTTTATGATGGCGGGCAAACGCCCATGAAAACAAGGCGGTGCGTACGCCGCCGATGTGCAGGTAGCCGGTGGGGCTGGGGGCGAAACGGGTTTTGACGGTCATGATGGCTCCAAAATCTTTGAAAACAGGTATTTTACTTTTTCGGCAAGGTTTAAACAATGTACGGCCGTCTGAAAATAATGTCGGCGCAGAAGGACCGTCTGGGAACTTTTCTCCTGAAAACAAAACTAATGATAATCATTTCTTTGAAAGTATCCGCTCATGAACAAACGCGCTTTATTTACCGCCCTCGCCCTCCTGCCCCTTTTTGCCCAAGCCGAAATCAAAACTATCAAAGACGTATTGGGACGCGAAGTCAAAGTCGATGTCCCTGTCAAACGCGCGGTTTTGGCGTTTTACTATCCCGACTATATCGCGGTAACGGGCGCGGACAAATTTAAAAACGTCATCGGCATTTCGCGTGAGTTTTGGGAGAAATTCAATCCTGGCAGCTGGGCGATGTTCAAACAGAAGCTGCCTACGCTGCAAAACATTGCGGACATCGGCAACATCAGTACCGGCACGTTTTCACTGGAGAAAACGCTCGCGCTCAAGCCGGACGTATTGATTCTGGCCGACTGGCAGTATAAGGCCATCGCCACCCATCTGCCGCGCATTAAAGCGGCAGGCATACCCGTCGTCGTGGTCGATTTCAACGCCGAAACCGTCGCGCGGCACACGCGCAGTGCGGAAATTTTCGGCGAACTCAACGGTACACAGGCGCGCGCCCAAAAAATTGCCGCCGAATACGCCCGAGGCATTGCCGATATCCAAAAACGCGTCGCGCGCGCCAAGCAGTCCAAACCGAAAATCTATATCGAGTTCGGCGACAAAGGCCCGTCCGAATACAGCTACACTTTCGGCAAAGATATGTGGGGCGCGATTGCCGACACAGCAGGTGGCAACAATATCGCTGCGCCTTACGTTAAAAACTGGGGACCGATAAACCCTGAAAAATTCCTGACGGCCAAACCCGACGTCATCGTCATTTCGGGGACGGAAAACGGCCATAAAGACAAGCCTGGCATTATGGCGATGGGCATAGGCATCAGCCAGGCCGATGCGCAACGCCGCCTGGCCGGATTTGTCAAACGCAAAGGCTGGGCAGACATTCCTGCCGTCAAAAACAAACGCGTTTACGGCATCTACCACACCGCCTCCCGCTCGCTCACCGATTTGGCCAGCGCGCAATTTATCGCCAAAACCCTGTATCCGCAGCAGTTTGCCGACATAGACCCAAACAAGACCTATCTGGACTTCTACCGCAAATACCTGCCCGTCGTGCCGGACGGTACGTTTTACATCCGATTGAAATAGCGGCTGCAAAAATCATAGGCTCAGGCCGTCTGAATATGTATGCTATACTAATAAGGCTTTATTATGTATAATTATTATTCTTTTTATTTAATGTATTGGACAAGATATGACTGAACAAAACCAAATCCGCCATCAACAGGCTCCGATTGTAAGCGTCAAAGAATGGTTGATAACAAACTTGATTTTGATGATTCCGCTGGTCAATATAGTTATGATGCTTGTATGGGCATTCAGCTCAAACACCAATCCGAATAAAGCCAATTATTTCAAGGCTGCCTTGATTCTGTTTGCCATCGTAATGGTAATTTATCTGGTACTGGCTGTAGTCTTTTTTGGCAGTGTAGCTGCAAATCAATATCAATAAGTAAGCATACATTTAGGCCGTCTGAAACCTAAAAGGCTTCAGACGGCTTTTTACATGGATTATCGAAGGCTCAACCCCCTATCCAATTCCAAATGGCATCGCTCCATTTGCCGATACGGTAGAGAAACAATGAATAGCTCTCCTGCATCAGAAACTTGGCTTTCTTGCTGCGCTCGTCAAAGCGCGTGGTCGGGGTGGCGGAGAACTGCGCGTCTGACAAGCCCAAATCGGCGGCCATTTCTTCGGCACGCGCCAAATGATACGGGTCGCTGACAACGATAATGCTGCCGACTCCGTTGGCGTGCATGATGGGGACGATATTGCGTAGGTTTTCGTAAGTGTTGCGCGACGTGTTTTCAAATAGGATATTGTGCGCCGGTATGCCCTGCTTGAGCGCGTATCGGCGCCCCACTTCGGCTTCGGTCATAAATCCTTTTTTGGGCGTACCGCCGGTGAAAATGATTTTACCGACCCGATGGCTTTGGTAGAGCGTGATGGCGTGGTTGATGCGCTCACGGAATACCGGCGATGGGCGTTTGTCCCACGCCGCCGCACCTAACACCACCGCCGCATCGGCATGAACGTCCTTCGGCAAGATTTGCAAACCTGTCCGGTAAATCTGCCATGTGCCGCTCAAAAAAATACCGCACACCAGCAAAACGCTCAAAGCAAGACCGCGAAACAGGTAATATCGCAAGCCATTGCGGCTTTTAAGCAGGGAAATCATCTTCAGACGGCCTTCTCCAACCCCGTCAGCCGAGTAGGGCGGCAATGTTTTCCAACGGACGGCCGATGGCTGCGCGCGTAGGCGTTACCAAAACGGGACGCTC
>NZ_JBQCVF010000187.1:0-2809 GCF_051962515.1 Neisseria sp. P0009.S007
ATTATTGTCGCGGATGACGGCTCAAGGCAGGAAACCGCCGAAGTGGTTGATTTTATCCGCCGCAGAACAAGCATTCCGGTCAAGCATTCATGGCAGCCGGATAGAGGTTTTCGTGCCGCCGAATCGCGCAACCGTGCGCTGGCGCAGGCGAAAAGCGATTATATTGTGTTGATTGACGGCGATATGGTCTTGAATCCGTCTTTTATCGCCGATCATTTGAAGATTGCCCGAAAGGGCCGTCTGATACAGGGTTCCCGCGTGATTTTGACTGCGGATAAAACGCAGGATATTTTGAACGAAGGCGATTTGCCTGCCTTGTCCATGTTCAGCTCGGGAATAGAAAAACGGCTTTCCGCCCTGCGCTGCCGTTGTTTGGCCAAATTGGCAGGCCGAAAAGGCAACCGCAAACACAAAGGCATCAAAACTTGCAATATGGGCTTTTTCCGCAGCGATGCGCTTGCCGTCAACGGGTTTGACAATAGCTTTGTCGGCTGGGGCAGGGAGGACAGCGAATTTGTCGCCCGTTGCTATCATAACGGGATGAAGCGCCATAATCTGAAATTTGCCGGCATTGCGTACCACCTCTGGCACAATGAGGCAGAACGCGATTCATTGCCGCAAAACGATGCCTTGTTGGAGGCAACTTTGTCGGAACGCAAAATCCGCTGTGTTCATGGCGTATCGGATTTTATAAAAGATGAAGAAGTAGCCGGAAAATAGCCTTATCATCTTTTTAAATCATAGAGGCCGTCTGAAAATTTTCAGACGGCCTCTTTTGTATTTTTAAAACCTAGTGTTTAAATGAGAATATTATTTATTTGATATAGACCAGTATGTATAATTAGGTAAAGTATGGTTAGGAAAGAGGGTTTACTCTATAATCCAACCGTTTGTAATTTTATTTCGGCTAAGGCCGGATTTTGGGAGTTGTTATGTCAACTATGTTTTTTATCCAGTTTGCCGTTGTGCTGCTGTGTATCCTGATTGGTGCGCAGGTTGGCGGTATTGGTTTGGGCGTGCTCGGCGGTATCGGCTTGGCCGTATTGTCTTTTGGTTTCCATCTTCAGCCGACCAGCCCGCCGATTGATGTGATGCTGATGATTATGGCGGTAGTGTCTGCCGCGGCGGCCATGCAGGCCAGCGGCGGTTTGGACTATATGATTAAGATTGCCACGCGCGTGTTGCACCGCAATCCGAAATACATCACCTTTATCGCGCCGGCGGTGACTTATACCTTTACCGTGTTGGCAGGTACGGGCCATGTGGCTTACTCGGTCTTGCCCGTGATTGCCGAAGTCAGCCGTCGCAATGGCATCCGTCCTTCCCGTCCGTTGACGATGGCGGTTATTGCTTCCCAATTTGCGATCGTTGCCAGCCCGATTGCCGCCGCGGTTGTTGCCTGTGTTACCATGCTTGAGCCGCAACACATCACGATGGCGGATGTGTTGAAAGTTACTGTTCCGTCCACGATTTTGGGTATCGGTTTGGCTTGCGTGTTCGTAAACAAACTGGGCAAAGAATTGAAAGACGATCCGCATTATCAGGCTTTGCTGAAAGACCCGAACTATGTGAAAGAATACATCGATGTGGAGGAACAACAAACCGATGTCGCCATTTCGCCGAAAGCCAAATTGTCAGTCGGTATTTTCTTGACTGCGGCATTGCTGGTAGTTGTGATGGGTGCGCTGCCTGAGCTGCGTCCGGCTTTTGAACACGATGGCGCGATCAAGCCTATGGGCATGGCGCATACGATTGAAATCGTGATGTTGTCTGCTTCTGCATTGATTATCTTGGCGTGTAAACCCAATGGCGATGCGATTACCCGAGGTTCGGTATTCCATGCCGGTATGCGTGCCGTGATTGCGGTGTTTGGCGTGGCTTGGTTGGGCGATACCTTGATGAACGGCCACTTAACAGAAGTGGAATCGACAGTCAGCCATTTGGTTGAATCTGCACCATGGACCTTTGCCTTTGCCCTGTTTGTCTTGTCGGTATTGGTCAATAGCCAAGGCGCGACAGTGGCAACGCTGTTTCCGATCGCCATCAAACTGGGTATTCCTGCGCCCATCATTATCGGCACATTTGTTGCGGTAAACGGTTATTTCTTCATTCCGAACTACGGTCCGATTATTGCCGCTATCGACTTCGATACAACCGGCTCGACCAAAATCGGCAAATTCATCTTCAACCACAGCTTCATGATTCCGGGCCTGTTGAGCATGGCATTTAGTCTGGCTTTCGGTTTGTTGTTGGTTCAACTGTATTATTGATGGACTGAAAAATAAAGGCCGTCTGAAATTAAATTTCAGACGGCCTTTTTGATATTGTTATCCGAGAGCTTAATTGCAGTATTTATTGACGTCGTTTTGGTATTGCTTAATCAGGCTGTCGCGATTGGCCAAGCGTGCGCTTTCGGCGACTTGACGGTTGATTTTGGCGATTTTGCAGTTTTCCAGCTTGTTTTGGCGGTTTTGCTCTTCGATTTTTTTATTGCGCTCTTCGATTTGTTTGTTTTGTTCCGCAACCTGTTCGTTGGGCTGCTCGGCAACCGGCTCAGATGCCGCAACAGCAGGCGCAACGGCAGGTTTGACGTTGTGCGTGCGGATGTTGACCACGCCGGAACGCTTCGGTTGCAGACGGTTTGGCGTATCGGAATAGCTGTTGCCCGATGTGCCTTTCCAAGTGTAAACCTCGGCCGCGCCGGTCAGGGCGGCGGAAGAGAGAAGGGCTGCTATCAGACAGGTTTTGAGTACGGAAGATTTCATGGGTTTCCCTTATGTAAATGATGTTCTCATGCGGCTTATTTTAC
>NZ_JBQCVF010000188.1:0-2758 GCF_051962515.1 Neisseria sp. P0009.S007
GGTACGGGCTTTCCCGTGATGGCGATGAGCCACCGTTCGGATATGTTTTTGAGTATTCTGCATCATGCCGAACAAGATTTGCGCCAGCTTTTGAATATTCCGTCCAATTATAAAATCCTGTTTTTACAGGGCGGCGCGACCACGCAATTTAATATGGTGGCCATGAATTTGGCGCACGGTTTTGCGACTGCCGACGCGGTGGTAACGGGCAACTGGAGCCGTATTGCCTATGAGCAGATGAGCCGTTTGAGCAATGCCGAAATCCGTTTGGCCGCGCATGGCGGCGAGCAATATGCCTATAAAAACCTGCCTGCGGTTGAGGATTGGGATATCAACCCGAATTCTGCGTTTGTTCATTTTGCGATTAATGAAACCGTAAACGGCTTGCAGTATCAAAACGTCCCCAAACTTTCAGACGGCCTGCCGCCGTTGGTGTGCGATATGTCGAGCGAGATTTTGTCGCGTGAGTTTGATGTGTCCGATTACGGCTTGATTTATGCAGGCGCACAAAAAAATATCGGCCCTGCCGGTGCAACCGTGGTCATTATCCGCGAGGATTTGCTGGAGCGTTGTCCGAACGATATTCCCGATGTGTTCAACTACTGTTCGCACATCAACCGCGACGGTATGTACAACACGCCTTCCACTTATGCGATTTATATGTCGGGCTTGGTATTCCGCTGGCTGCAAACACAGGGCGGTGTGAAAAAAATTGAAGCGGTCAATCGAATAAAGGCGCACACCTTGTATGAGACGATAGATGGCAGCGGCGGTTTTTACATCAACGATATCCATCCTGATGCACGCTCCAAAATGAACGTGGTCTTCAAAACCGCAAGCGAAGACTTGGACCGCCGCTTTGTGTTGGAAGCCGAGTTGCAGGGCTTGTGCCTGCTTAAGGGCTATAAAACCGTCGGCGGTATGCGTGCCAGCATTTACAATGCGATGCCGCTTGAAGGCGTGAACGCGTTGGCCGACTTTATGAAAGATTTTCAACGACGTTACGGTTAAGATGAAGATAAAAAGGCCGTCTGAAACTGGGTTTCAGACGGCCTTTTTATTTGAACAAGCCTTATTCGGTCACTTCTTCAGTAATGCTGTCGCGGTAGATGGTGCTGTCGTAAGTCGGAACAGGAGGCGGCAGCAGGCTGTCGAGTGTCAGCGCGGACGGGTTCAGCGTAGGATAGCCACTGAAGGTTACGGAATAACCGCCGTTGCCGGTACTGCGGACTTTGGCATGCGCGCCCAAAGGGAAAGTGGTTTTGTTGGTAATGTGGCCGAATGGGAAGCCGGTCAACACAGGAATCTTGGCGGTACGAGAAATGTGGTTGACGACGGCGGAGAAATCGTAGCTGGAGTCGTACACGTCGCGGATGGTGCCCATGCGGAAATCGCCGAAGATGATGGCGCGTTGTTTTTGCAAAACACCTGACAGATAAAGCGTGTTGAGCATGCGCTCGATGCGGTAGGGTTGCTCGCTGACGTCTTCGATAAAGAGGATGCCGCCTTGAATATCAGGCATATAAGGCGTACCGGCAAGGGAGGCGAGAACGCTGAGGTTGCCGCCCCACAATGTGCCTTCGACGTTGACATCGGCACGTTGGATGGTCGGAACATCAACGATGTTGACGTTGTTGGTCGTGCCGCGAATGAAAGAATCCATGGTAAAGACGCTGGGGTCTGCTTTGCCGAATTCGCTGTACACCATCGGGCCTGCAAAGCTCATCATATTGCCTTTGGTCAACAGGGCGAGTTGGACGGCGCACACGTCGCTGAAACCGAAGAATAATGTGCCGCGTTCGCGCATTCTGGCGCCGAGTGAGGCAAAGTCAATTTGCGGCAGGATGCGTGCCGCGCCGTAGCCGCCGCGCAGGCCCATCAAGACTTTAGGCGTTTCGACGCGGCCGTTGGCAACGTCTTGGAAGTCGGCGGCGCGTTGGGCATCGCTGCCGGCAAAGCGTTGGTAACGGCGGCTGCCTGCTTGTTGGTTGGTCACGGTAAAGCCTGCGTTGTAGAGGCGGGTCAGGCCGGTGGTCACGCGGTTGGGGTCTTCGGCGAAGCCTGACGGCGCAACAACGCGCAGGAGGTTGTCGCCGGAACGTGGCGGATGGGATTGCTTAGGTTGCACGGTTTTGGCTTTTGCGGTGGTAGAAGTGGTTTTGGTTTGCGGCGTGGTGGTCGTGCCTGTGCCGCAGGCTTGCAACAACCCTGCGCCTGCCGCGGCAGAGCAGGTACGCAGGAAATGGCGGCGCGTGGTGGAGTTCATTGAGGTTTTCCTTTCGTTATATGTTCAGACGGCCTGAACTTGGCGTGTCGGGCCTTACAGGCCGTCTGAAAGTTTAAGCGATTAAGTTTTTAATTTGTTCCGGCCAATTTTCGGGCAAGGCCATACCGTGTTCGCGGACGGGCGCGGCCCAAATCGGCGCGGGGAAGTTGGCGTCGTTTTCAAAGCGGGCGATGACGTGCCAATGCAGGTGGGGCACAACATTGCCGAGGCTGGCCAGATTGATTTTGGCCGGGCGGAAGACTTGGCGCATTGCGGCTTCAACCTGATACACCATTTCCATGATTTCGTTGCGTTCGGCAGGGGAAAGGTCGGTCATCTCGGAAACATGGTCATTCCAAATAACGCGGCAGAATGCCGGTGCGCCGGCTTCGTTGTGGACGGCGATAACGTGCAGATTGGGCGTTTGCAGCAAAATGTCTTCGTTGTCGGCAGTGCAGATGGGGCAGGTCATGGGTTTTTCTTTCTCAGTCT
>NZ_JBQCVF010000189.1:0-2741 GCF_051962515.1 Neisseria sp. P0009.S007
GCGGGCTTGTGTTATATTATCGTTTGATTTTCGCTTCAAAAGCCGTGCGTATGCCCAAACTCCACCAAATTATCGAACGCCATTGGCAATCCCCCAATCCGTTTTTGTCTTTGCTGTTAAAACCATTGTCCAAGCTGTTTGCCAAAATTGCGGCGAAACGGCGCGATGATTTTGTTTCAGGCCGTCTGAAAAGCGAAAAATTGCCTGTGCCTGTGGTGGTAGTCGGCAATATCCATGCAGGCGGAACAGGGAAAACGCCGATAGTCGCTGCGCTGGTGTCGGGTTTGCAGGAAAAGGGCGTTAAGGTCGGTATCATCAGCCGAGGTTATGGGCGCAAGAGTAAGGCGGTTCATGTATTGAATACAGCCAGCAGTGCGGCAGATGCAGGCGACGAGCCTTTATTGCTGTTTCGCCAAACCGGTGCGCCGACGGCGGTAGGCAGCAGCCGTGCAGAAGCAGGCAGGGCATTGCTTGCAGCGCATCCGGAGCTTGAATTGATTGTGACCGACGACGGCTTGCAACATTATGCCTTGCAGCGCGATATGGAAATTGCCGTATTCCCGGCGGCGGATACGGGGCGGACGGATTTGGATTTACTGCCCAACGGCAGCTTGCGCGAACCTTTGTCGCGATTGGCTTCCGTTGATGCGGTCGTCGTCAGTGGCGGAAAGGCAGATGCGGCATTTAAGCCGTCTGAAAATATGTTTGTCAGCCATATTGAAACAGGGCGGATTTACCGGTTGAACAGGCCGTTTGAGAAATTGGATTTGGAAGGCTTGGGAAATCAAACCGTCGCTGCCGTCGCCGGTATCGCCAAGCCGGAACGTTTTTTCAATACGTTGCAAAGCATGAATATCGCTTTGAAACAAACCGTTGCCTTGCCTGATCATGCAGATATTACGGCCGCGGATTTACCGGACGCAGATGTGGTGATTATCACGGAAAAGGATGCAGTCAAATTTTCAGACGGCCACGGTTTGAATCATGTGTGGGTCTTGCCTGTTTATGCGATAATTGAGCCGGACTTGGCGGCGTTTGTATCCGCGAATGTTTCAATCTAAATGCTTATAGATGTTTCACAGATGTTTTAAAGATGATCTTCAAACTACGCAATAGGAGTAAATCATGAAGTTAAAATATTTGTTGGTCGCTTGCGCAGCTTTATTTGTATCCACTCAAAGCTTAGCTGCTAAACCAAGTGATGAATCTGCAATGAAATGGTTGGAAATTCAAGGGATAAGCAGTAATTATAGCGAGAAAGTACAACGTTCTTTAGAGATGGTGAATAAAGAGGACAATGAACGCTTGTTAACGATGACGCCCAAAGCTCAAAAAGCGCAGATGAAGGCGGTCATCAGCCGTTATATGAAAAACATGCAAGACGATTTGAGCCGCCCTGAGTTGAAAAAACAATGGTTGGATGAAGAAAAGCGTGCCGTACAGAAAGTATTCACACAAGAAGAAGTGGATGTAACCAACCGTTTTTTCTCTTCGGCTCAGGGAAAAAATATTTTGAAAAAGATAAGAAGTTTCCAACAGCATGGTGGAAATCTTGAGGATATGTTGAGCCAATCGGATATAGAAAAGATGACTGAAGCATTTGGGCATGGTGCCGGTAAGTCTGCGCTCGAGAAAATTAAGCATTTCGATAAGCTGAGTGATGAGATTATCCACAAAACCATGAGTCAAAACTACCTCAATGCAAGCGATAAATATACGCCTGCTTTTGAGGAGCAAACACATGGTATTTTATGCGAAGGCAACAAACATTTGCCGAAGTGTGCCAAATAATTTTCCGACTATCTGAAAATATTTATTTTTTGTTGAAAGGTAGAAAAAGATGAAGCTGAAAACCTTATTATTACCCTTCGCTGCGCTGGCATTGTGTGCCAATGCGTTTGCCGCGCCGCCCAGTGATGCGTCGCTGGAGCGTTTGTTTGAGGTGCAGAAGATGGATGCTCTGTTAGACCAGTCTCTCCAAAGCGTTGGAGGTATTGTGCTTTCTGATCCGAATGTACAGAATCTTTGGAAAGATGCGCCGGAAGACAAACGTCCTCAGTTGGAAGCAGTCTTGAAAAAATATACAACTCAATTGATTGCTGAAATCAATACACCGCAAGTGCGTGCCCAGTTGCATAAAGCGGCTTTGGAAGGCATAAAGACGGTTTATACTCAGGAAGAAGTCAACGCATTGATTGACTTTTACGGCACTGCAGTGGGTCAATCAATACTCGCTAAAACTCCACGCTATCTTGAAGCAACAATGACCCCAATATTGAGTATCATCACCGAAAAATACGAAAAATCCAGTCAAAACGCAAACTTAGCCCGTGAAATCCGTCAGATCATGTGCAATGGCAAAAATCCTGACCAAGCTTGTACACAGCAAACGAAGAAAACGGCACGGAAAAAATAATGCCGCTTGAGGCCGTCTGAAAACGAGTGCAGCAAGTTTCGCCAAAACGAGCAAAGTGATTTTCGCTAAAACCACCAAACCAGAAAGTAACCCCATGGAAAAAAAATTCTTAGACATCCTTGTTTGTCCTGTTACCAAAGGCAAACTCGAATACCATCAAGACAAACAGGAATTGTGGAGCCGTCAGGCAAAGCTGGCTTATCCGATTCGTGACGGCATCCCTTATATGCTGGAAAACGAAGCACGAGCGTTGAGCGAAGAGGAACTGAAAGCATGACCGAATTTGTCGTATTGATTCCGGCGCGGTTGGATTCTTCACGTCTGC
>NZ_JBQCVF010000190.1:0-2676 GCF_051962515.1 Neisseria sp. P0009.S007
TGGGTTTCGATGGCGAGACGGCGCATATTGCGGACGACGGTCAGGATGTGGTCGTCTACGGGGTAAATATGGAAGAGGTCGTGTTGGAGCAGGCCGGTGATTTTCTCCCATGCGGGGAGATAGCGGCCAAGTACGCCGTAGAGGTTGAGAAAACGGAGGGTTTGGGTGAGGCCGGTACCGTGTTTGAAGAATTGGATAAAGCGGCGGCGGTTTTCTGGATTTTGGGTGAAACGGGTGTTGATTTTTCGTGTGGCCGCCCACCATGCGCGCAGGGTTTGCGGCTCGATGGTGGTGATGCTTTGCTCCTGCATGGTTTGGATGATGGTGAAGATGTGTTCGGGGTTGTGTTCAAACAGGGCAAGGTCGTTGGCGGCGATTTGGTGGCCGATGCGTTTGTAGCGGCTGTCGATGGGGTGGATATGTTGGGGGCGGCTGGAGGTTTGATGGTTTTTGAGAACCGGAATGAGGATGCCGTTGAGTTGTTTGATGGCTTTGGTGGCGCGGTAGAAGGTGTGCATCAGAGCTTCGCTTCTGCCGCGGATGTCGGGTTGGGTATAGCCTAAGCTTTCGGCAACTTGGGACTGGTAGTCGAAAAGCAGCCTGTCTTCGGGGCGGTCGGCGGTAAGGTGGAGATGAATGCGGATGTTGGCGAGGCGGCGGTAGCCATGAGCCAGCATGCCGGCTTCGGTGCGTGTGAGGACACCGGCGGTAACGAGGGCGGTGGGGTTGCTGTCTATGCCTTGTGCTTTGGCTGTCCAGATAAGGGTGTGGATGTCGCGCAGGCCGCCGGGGCAAGTTTTGATGTTGGGTTCGAGTTGTGCGCCTGTGCCTTGGGATTTTGTATGGCGTTGCTCCATTTCGAGGAGTTTGGCTTCGATAAAGGCGGCTGTGTCGCGACGTGTGTTGAGTTTGTTTAGAAGTTGGGCGGTAAGTTTGGCATCGCCTTGTAGGTGGCGTGCTTCAAGAAAGGCGGTTTCGCCGGTAATGTCGTTTTGGGTACTTTGGAGGATTTCTTCTATGCTGCCGCTTTTGATGGCCGGATTGAGGCGTGCGTCCCAAAGGGTTTGGATAAATTGGGCGGTTTGTTGTTGCAGGCCGTCTGAAAATGGGGCCGAGGAAATAATCGCTAAGTCCCAGTCAGAATGGGGGTAGAGTTCACAACGTCCGAAGCCGCCGATGGCAATCAGACTGATGTCGTTGCTGTCGGGAAAGTGGATTTGCCAGAGGGTTTGCAGTAGGGTTTCAGCAGCGGCGATATGGTCGCGGAAGTAAGCGGTAGGGCGGTTGTTTTGGCGGTAGGCAGTTTCTGCTGCGGCTTTTTGCTGCTGGTAGATTTGGATGGCTTGTTGGGCGGCGGGCATGATGGTGTCTGGCTGTGAATTAGGCTTGGGTATCGGTAGGCTCGGTCATTTGGCGGAGCATTTCTTGCGGCGGAAGGAGGAGTTTGTAAGGGGCGATTTTAAGCGCGGATGCGATTTTTTCGATGTTGGAAAGGGCGATGTTCCAGCGTTTGCGTTCGACGGCGGAAACGTAGGTGCGGTCAAGTCCGCATTGGCGTGCCAGTTCTTCTTGCGACCAGCCGTGATTAACGCGGTAGAGGCGCATGTTGTAAGCGATAATGGCGCGGAGGTCTTGCGGATCGGGCAGGCTTGGAGGGGGAGTGAGTTTGTTGACCATGGTGTTTTGAGTTTGTGGTTTGAACGATAAGGGGATTTTATACTATTTTTGTGAGAGGAAAGGAAAGGCCGTCTGAAAGTTTTCAGACGGCCTGAAAGGGGGTAGGTATAAAAAAAAGGGGGTGGCTTTCGGCCACACCCAAACACACACACATCAAGAGGAAAGAAAAATCATTTAATAAGAGAGCTGGCTCTTATCGAGGAAACTGGAGGATTCGGGCTTGGCCCTGAATCATTGAAAGGCATTATAAATGAAAATAGGGTCAGGGTATTGATACAGGTCAATTCGGGCTTGATTTAGAAAATATATTTTTAGGATAGTGGAAATAAATTAAAAATAAGCTAAGGCAATCAGGCCGTCTGAATAATCGGTTTCAGACGGCCTGATTGGTTTGAAGGCTACTACTTATATATAAATAAAGTATTAAGCCAAACCTTTATCTTTGGCTTCTTGCAGGCGGGTTTCAAAGTTGCTGAGGTTGACGCCAGCCTGTTCGGCTGCGGCAACTACTTCGGCTACGGATGCGCCGTGTTGCACTTGATGATAACCCCAAAGCAGGGAGCAGCGAGTACCGGTGCGGCAGAAAGCAAGAATAGGAGCCGGAGATTGTTGCAACAGATTTTGGAAGGCTGCGACATCGGCTGCGTTGATTTGAGGCGCGACAACGGGCTGGGATGAGAATTGGTTGATGCCAGCCTCTTTAAACCAGTTTTGCACTTCGGCAAAAGCCGGTTGGTTTTCTTCTTCACCGTCCGGGCGGTTGCAGATGATGGTTTTGATGCCGAGACGTACGGCTTCTTGGACATCTGCTTCGGTCAGTTGGGGGGCGATATAGAGGGTGTCGGTCAGTTTACGGATGGGCATAGTTTTTCCTTTCTTTATATTAAATGGATATGTTGATTTCAGACGGCCTAGGAAGTGGCAGGCCGTTTGAAGTTTTATTTAATGATTGTACAACCAGTTTTCGAGTTTTTGGCGATCGGTAATGTGCAGCAGGGC
>NZ_JBQCVF010000191.1:0-2643 GCF_051962515.1 Neisseria sp. P0009.S007
CCTAATCTGCTGCTGCTTGACGAACCGACCAACCACCTAGACTTGGATATGCGCCACGCCCTGACACTTGCCCTGCAAAGTTTCCAAGGCGCATTGATTGTCGTTTCGCATGACCGCAGCCTGCTTGAAGCGACTACCGACAGCTTCCTCCTTATCGACAAAGGCCGTCTGAACAACTTCGACGGCGATTTGAACGACTACCGTCAATGGCGATTGGCACAAGAAAACGCCGCAGCAGCCCCCGCCGCTTCTGCACAAAGCCAAAGCCGTAAGGATACCAAGCGTATCGAGGCACAAATCCGTCAGGAAAAAGCCAAACGCAGCAAACCGATTCAGCAGAAAATTGACAAAGCCGAAAAAGAAATCGCACGATTGACTGATATTCAGACGGCCTGTGAAGCATTTTTGGCACAAGAATCTGCTTATTCAGAAGAAAATAAACCCAAATTGCAAGAGACACTCGCACAATTAACAGAAACTAAAGTAAAATTAACGCAACTGGAAGAAAACTGGCTGCAATGGCAGGAAGAGCTTGAGCAAATCCAAGTGGATGTCGAAGCCGAGTTTTCCCAATAAAAATAGAGCCATCAGGCCGTCTGAAATAAAACACAATACGGAAAAACATGACTTCAACCATCAAACAAGCCGGATACTTCCTCGTATTCTCTTTCGTCTTGGGCATTTCTCTTCACGCAGCCGCCGCAGTTTATTCCTGCGGCAACGGCAGCTATACTTCCGAACCCAAATCCTCCTGCGCACAGGCCGAATTGCCTAAAATCAGCGGCCATCAAGGCAGCGGTTACCACCTCAACATCCGTAGCCTCAATGCCTCTGATGAACGCGCAAGTGCAAAGCCTAAGAAAAAGGCACGCGCGGAAAAATCCGATAAACAAGAGAAAAAAGCCGACAAACCGAGCAAAAATAAGAACGGTAAAAAAGCTAAAAAACAGCAGCCCATGCCGTCTGAACAAGAATAAAATGCTCAACTGCAACGAATCAGCCCTACCTGAATCATGAAAAAATATCTGCTTACCCTATCCCTGCTGCCGCTTGCTGTTTTCAACAGCCAAGCCCACGCCGCAAAAATTTACACCTGTGAAGTCAACGGCTCGATTGTCTATACCTCGCGCCCAAGCGGCAACTGCCAAGCCGTCAACGATTTGCCGATTGTCGGCAAATACAGCAGCAGCCGATACGACGCCCCGGTCAGTGATGCGCCTACACTCAACGCGCCGACATCACAAACGGCTCCGGCAAAAAGCAAAAACACGGCGGCAAAATCCAACCATAAGGCAACACCCAAACCTGCTCCTGTCCGTACCGCTTCTGAAACAGCTCCTCCTCCGGTTCCCAAATCTTCCGGCGTCAACAGCCGCCGCTCTATTTTGGAAACCGAGTTATCCAATGAACGCGCGGCTTTGGCCGATGCCAAAAAGCAACTGAGCCAAGCCCGGACAGCCAAAGGCGGCAGTGTCAATCAACAGGCCATCAGCACATTGCAAGGCGCGGTTTTGGATAGGGAGAAAAATATTCAAGCCCTCCAGCGCGAACTGGGCAGAATGTAAGTCCAAATCAATCAAAACATCAGGCCGTCTGAACAGGTGGAAACGAAATCCAAAATTTTCGTTACGCCAAACAGACGGCCTGAATCCTATAATGATTACGCCCGTTTCAATTTCTTGTACCTAGTAAATACGGTATAATTTGCCCTTTACTACGCACATTACCTCCGGTCTTTTCAGACGGCCTTTATCTCATGACTGCAAAATCTTCTAAAACCCAAACAAAAAAACGCGTCTCAACCAAACCGGCAGCCAAACCGACCACACGCAAATCCACCAAAGCACAAACTCAAGCCGACAATAAAGTCTCCCAACGCCTCAAGGCCGCCAAAGAGCTGCAAAGAAACGAAGAAAAAAAAGCGCGCCCCGAGCATGTCGTCAACTTGATTAATGATGCTTTATGGCTGTTTGGCTTGGTTATCACCATTTATCTGGCTATTTCCCTGGCCAGCTTCAGCATGGACGACCCTGCATGGTCGCGCAGCGTTCCCAAAAGCAACGATGTCGCCAATCTCGGCGGCCTCTTTGGCTCCTATCTTTCCGATGTCGGATATTATCTGTTTGGCTTATCGTTTTGGTGGTGGATAGCCGCCTCTTGCGTTTTCCTCTACAAAAATTTCCGCCCCATGAAAAAGCAGGAAAACCATAAACCTTACAATCACGGCGTAGCCGCTTTGGCATTATTCCTCCTGCTGGTGTGCAGCCCGATTATCGAACATTTCCTGTTTGACAATGCATTGAGCGAATCCCTTCCCGTCGGTGCAGGCGGCTTGGTCGGCTTGCTGGCGGGTTCAGGCTTGGCTTGGCTGTTGGGTAAATCGGGCAGCCTGTTGATTATGCTGGTGATGTTGCTTTTGTCCATTTCCCTGCTGGCTCAGGTGTCATGGTTGGAAGTCATGGCCAAATCCGGCAGCCATATGGGCGGCCTGTTTAGCAGCCTGATGAAAAAACTGTCTCAATTCCAAAATAAAAAAGAAGATGTCCGTTCCGAAGCTTTGGAAACCCAAAATACGCGCCGCATGGTTAAAGAAGCCAAAACCATTACCGCTACTCCGGTTGCTCCGTTGGCAGGCAGCAGCAG
>NZ_JBQCVF010000192.1:0-2642 GCF_051962515.1 Neisseria sp. P0009.S007
ATTCTTGGCACGCTGTTGGCTATGTTGTGAATGTAACGATACAGCAGATGCTTCGGGAAATACAGTTACCGGAGAAAAATTTTCCGTAAATTTAGTTGCTGTGTGGTTACAGGGCGAATGCCAACAAGACTACATTTGGATTAACAGGTTCGAATCCTGTCTCGTCTGATAGACGTTGAACGTCTTGTTTATTTAGTCGCTCACCCTTTTCAATATGGCAGGCAAATGCCTGGGGAAACTACAACATGGATATCCTTGTGTCGCAGGTTCGAGTCCTGTCTCTGTTATCCAAAATAGCAGAGTAGCTCAGTTGGTAGAGTAAAGGCATGTTTCCCTTAAAAACTTGTTGCGTGCCATATTACTTTTACGGCAGCAGGCGGATGCTCGGAGAGGGTACATTAACCTTTCACGTTAAAACCGTTTCTCTTCATGTTTATCCGCTACGCTGCCATCCATTCGAGGCCGTCTGAAATATTCAGGCGGGCTGATATAAAAACCGTTTTCGGTATATTTGGCAAATACCGGAGGAATTACAGCCTGCCAAGCTCGAGGTCGCGGGTTCGAGTCCCGTCTCTGTCGCCAACTATGGCAGAGTAGCTCAGAGGATAGAGCGCGTAAAAATTTCTCCACTCTTTGTTGCCCAATGTGCCACCCCTTATGGGCGAATGCTATTAGGATTACATTCCTTTCTTGCTACAAACCCGAATGATCCTAATTAAACTGGTCGCCCTACGGCAGTAGGCGGATGCCCGGAAGAGAATACATTAGCTTTCAGTTAAAAACGCTTCTCTTCATCTTTAGCCGCCACGCTGCCACCCATTCAAGGCCGTCTGAAAAACAAAGCTAAAACAAGTTCAGACGGCCTCAAACCAACAATATGAAAGAAAATGAAAATGGCTAATACTAATTTGTTTCAATCTATTAAAAACCGTTTTACTAAAACCGATACCCATAATGAAGCCGGCGGCATCGCCTACACGCTGACGCCCAAACAACAGCTGGCACAGCTTGCGGCTACCGGTTGTCTGAATAATACCTTCTATGCTGATGCACAAAGCCAACTTGACCAAGTGCTGAAATTGGCAGAAAGCCTGGATGCCGAGTTTATTGCCAAAACTGCCGTATATGCCCGTCAAAAAGGTTTTATGAAAGATATGCCTGCGCTGTTGCTTGCCGTGTTGGCGCAAAAAGACGTGAACATGCTCGCTCGTGTATTCGACCAAGTGGTGGACAACGGTAAAATGTTGCGTAACTTCGCACAAATTATCCGCAGCGGCGCAGTCGGCAGAAAATCCTTCGGCAACCGTCCGAAAAAACTGATGCAGACTTGGCTTTTGACCGCCACCGAAAAACAACTGTTGAACGCCGCTGTCGGAAATTCGCCGTCGCTGGCAGACGTGGTCAAAATGGTGCACCCAAAACCGCGTGAAGCATGGCGTGCCGCATGGTTTGCATGGCTGATCGGCAAACCGTACGATCGCGAAGCATTGTCGCCCATTACCCGTGCTTTTGAAGATTACAAACAAAGCCGAGAAGGCGAATTGCCCAACGTTCCTTTCCAAATGCTTACAGCTTTAGACTTGAACTGCGGTGACTGGGCGCAAATCGCCCGCAACGGCTCATGGCAGCAGGTTCGCCAAAACCTGAACACTTTCCTGCGCCATGAAGTATTTGCCAAAAGCAAAAACATCAAAATGGTGGCAGAAAAACTGCGTGACGAAACCGCCATTGCCCGCGCCCGCGTCCTGCCTTACCAATTGCTGACCGCGTATCAGGCAACATCTGACCAAATGCCGTTTGAAATCCGCGAAGCCCTGCAAGATGCGATGGAAACTGCCGTACAAAACGTACCGGCAATCCAAGGCAAAGTCGTGGTTTGCCCGGATGTATCCGGCTCCATGCACAGCCCGGTTACCGGCTATCGCGGCAGTGCGTCCACCAAAACCCGCTGCATCGACATTGCCGCACTTGTGTCCGCTGCCATGTTGCGTACTAATCCGCAAGCCCGCGTGATACCGTTTGAGCAAATCACGGTAAACGTGAAGCTCAACCCACGCGACAGCATCATGACCAACGCCGAAAAACTCGCCAATATCGGTGGAGGCGGAACAGCATGTAGCGCACCGCTTGCCATGTTGAACCGTGAAAAAGCTGAAGTGGATTTGGTCGTCATCGTGTCAGACAACGAAAGTTGGGCAGATGACAGCCAACGATGGGGTGGTAAAACCAGTCTGATGAAAGAATGGGACATCCTGAAAAAACGCTGTCCCGAAGCCAAACTCGTTTGCCTGGATATCCAGCCTTACACCAAGGCTCAAGCACGAAACCGTCACGATATCTTGAACATCGGCGGCTTCTCCGACCAAGTGTTTGCCCTGATTGGTTCCTTTGCCGAACGAGGTATGGGTACAGATTTCTGGGTAGATGAGATTGAGAAAACGCCGCTGGCAGCTGTGAACTGAAGCTAAGGCCGTCTGAAAAAAGGGTAGAAATATTTTTTCAGACGGCCTATTTATTCAGGACAAGCTGAGAACAAGAATAAGGAAACAAAATGCAAAAATTTATCTTAATACGCGGTCATCAGGGTTCGGGAAAATCGACTTTTGCCGAACAAAAAGCCGCCGAATTTAAAGCGCAGTATC
>NZ_JBQCVF010000193.1:0-2637 GCF_051962515.1 Neisseria sp. P0009.S007
ATGCCTTGATCTTGCAGATAATGGTTCAGCTCAATCTCTTCGCTGACCATAGATTTGCCTTTCACCATCAGCTTACCGTTTTTATCGGTAATGATGTTGTGAATGATTTGGCAGGCTTCGGCAGGTGTTTCTGCCCAGTGGACTTTAACGCCCAACTTGGTCAGGTTTTCTTCCAGCTGTTCCAATAATGCAGGCAATTTGGACAACGAACGTTGACGGACATGCTCACACAAGTCACGCAGGCTTTGCAGCTCTTCTTCATCTGTCAAAACGGCTTTGCGCTTGGTCATCAGCATGTCCATCGCTGTGCGCAAGCTTTTACGCAAAGGTTTGTCTTGCAAAGAAATCGCGGCGTTTTGCTTGAACGTTTCCGGCTTCATATGGAATTTAATGGTTTGGGAACTCATGCTTTTTCCTCCAAATCGGCAGGGGAAATGTGATCAGGCAGAACGGCCAAAACCACCAAATCGCGCGGGCCGTGTGCACCATAGGCCAAAGTCAATTGAATATCAGCAGTCTTAGACGGGCCGGAAATCAAAATAACGTTGGTAGGCATGCCTTTTTCTACCAGTTTTTCGCCTTCAACAGCATTATGTAATTCGTTGTACATTTTGCTGGTGTCAAACAAGCAGAAATGCACAGGCGGAACCAAACTCAGGCTGCGTGGCTCGACAGGACTGGACTCCAGCATAATCGTACCGGTACGGGCAATACCGCATTTAGAGCCGCTAAAACCAGCCTCAATATCGGTAAAGAATTCGTTTTTCCAGTCGTCGATTTTTCGCTCAAAACCACGCGGTTCAATATCGGTATCGGCCAAAGCTGCACGGGCCAGCTGACCATGTTCTGTTTCCAATGGAAGCAGAATGTTTTTCAAGCCCTTGCCTTCGGCGGCTTGACGGAATACTTGCGGCCAGTTGGATTTGGTAACCCAATAGATTTCAGTTTTGACGGCACGCATGGCAGCCGCCCAATGTTTCAAGCGTTCGACATCGTTTGCCCAAGAAACACCCATTTCACGGTAATAATCGAAAACCGGCGGTTCTTCCATCGGCAAGGCATCGGCTTTTTTCAATTTCGCTAAAATATTTTCGCGCGCGCTCATGCTTTACCTCCGGTGCGTTCCAACAGGAAAGATGCAATATGTTTCGGACGTGGCATATTGGGTTCGTCTTTAGCGATTTTGCCGCCAATATTCATCATGCAACCGCAGTCCGCGCTGATGATTTCAGTTGCGCCGGTTTCTTTCAGCGCGGCAACTTTGTCGGTTACCATCGCTCCGGAAATATCGGCTTGTTTCACAGAGAATGTACCGCCAAAACCGCAGCACTCGCTTTCATGGTCGTGAACGATACGTTCAACATTTTCCATGCCGTCGATCAACTGCCAGCCTGACAAATGTACATTCATCTCGCGACGCGCCGCGCAGGAAGTATGAACAGCCACTTTAACCGGCTCGCCTTTATCTTCAGGTTTGTAACCAATCGCCAGCAGGAAGTGGGTAAATTCAATGATACGATTGGCGCAATCAATGGCTTTTTGCTCGTACTCGGTACCTTTGAACAAAGTCGGCCAGTGGTGTTTCATCATGCCGCCGCAAGAACCGGAAGGCACGACAATCGGCCAATTTTCAGGGAATAAATCCAGTTGCGCTTTGGCAACATCAAAGGCTTCTTTAGGATGACCTGACGAATAGGCCGGTTGACCGCAGCAGCTTTGCTCCATTGGATAATGGACACGGATACCCTGTTGTTCGATTAAAGTGATGGCATCCATACCGGCTTCAGGCATAAAAAGGTCGAGAACGCAAGTACCGAAGAAATAAGCATCGGTTGGCTTGCTGTCGAATACAGTGATTTGTGGTGGTTTGATTGCGCTCATTTTTTTGGAACGGGACAACCCGTTTTCTTGTGTAAAAATCAGATGGATACTTTAAGTAATTGCTTGTAATGGGTCAAGTCTAATTTTAAAAAATAATATTAAAAAAGCATGACAAACCAGACAAACACCTTTTCCTTATTAACTTGATAATCTACATAATAACCACTATCAATAAGAAAACTGATGGATTCATTTTTTAATGAATGAAGCTCGTACATTCTCTCTTTATTTAAAACACAATAACTGCCTCTTTATAGAATCTTGATTTACATCAGAAGTCATGAACTTAATCTCTATGACTCATTTTTAAACAAAATAAGCGACCCATTATGCTGTACATATGTTTCAGACGGCCATATCTGAATAAAAAGATGTCTAAGATAATAAAAATAAAAGTTTTTCTCACAAGACTCAGGCCGTCTGAAAGATAAGTTCGTCAAAAGGCCGCTTTCCATATGCTCAACCTTACTTTTAATCAAAATCAAACACTTGAAAAATCATCCTTCTTAACCTTGAAAACTCTATGCACACTCAAGCACTTCCAGTATCATTGAGGCAGTTTCTTGACGCAAAATTACAGTCTTGGCCGCCCACGATCGGCATGGATTTGCAAAAGAAGTGAAACCAAGCTTCAAAACAATTTCACCTTAACTTCGGAGTAGGCATTATGTTGACCCAGACTCAACAGGTTGATTTGACCTTGCATCACCTTAAAGAACGCACCCTATCGATTTATACCCCCGAACAGCGTGCAAG
>NZ_JBQCVF010000194.1:0-2632 GCF_051962515.1 Neisseria sp. P0009.S007
ATGCAAAAACTGACTAATCAAAATCTTCACATTATTTTGTCGGAGCGCTTAAATGATACCGACTTTGTTCTTATTCTTAATGCATTAATCAAATTTTTGCGCCGAGGAGGCAAAAAGAAGGCTTCCGAACGTTTTGATTTGATTTTATCTACGTTAAAACAAGACGATGCTTTATGCCGTCAATTCAGCCTGCGCTTTTATACTTGGCTGTCTAAAGTTCACATTTATCCTGCGCTGATTAAGCTGGGTATTTTCTCGCGCCATAGTTTTACCCGGGAAATGGGCATACGGATTTATGAGCGGTTCAGCCCGTCTTATAAAGATTTTTCCAACTTGCGCGAAGTATTTTTATATCTTTTTCATTCTGAAAACGATGATAAATGGTTGCAAACACTGAGTTTGCGACAATGGCTGGGTATGTATGAATTGTTGTTGGCCAAGGCGGATCCTGCTTTGCTTCAGACGGCCAGCCGACAATTGACAGATGCACGTTTGCGTGCGGTAGAAATGTTGTCTATCTGGATTGCTTCCGAAGCGATTGAGCCGGATTTAATACGAATTGCCCCCCGTTTGTTGGAAGCGGATTCTGCATTTGTCGCTTTACAGCGCGAAGTGGCGAAGATGGTGGAACATTATCGCCATAGTGAAGAAACTTATGATACGGCACACTTGGAGGTTATGTTTGACCAGTGTGAAAATCAAATTGACTATCTGCGCCGTCGCGGTACGGGAGCAGGGTCTGGTTCGTCAGTGAAAGTGGCCCACTTGCTCGAACGCCTGCAACAAACCATAGACCGCCTGAAATTGTTGACCAATATTCAAATCGAAACCAGCCGCACCCGCTTAACTGTCAATCTGATGAATGCGATGATTTATGCGGCGGTGGAGCAATACAGCACCAGCCACTTGCGTAAAAGCAGTATCCGAATGCTGGCACGCAGTATTACGGAAAACAAAAGTCATCATGGTGAGCATTACATTACGCGCAACCGTAGCGAATATTTCAAAATGTTTTATTCCGCAGCAGGCGGCGGCGTAATTATTGCTTTGATGGCATTGAATAAAATCCATATTGCGTCTTTGGGGTTCGGCGAATTTACTACTGCATTCTTGGCCGGGCTCAATTATGGTTTGGGCTTTATGCTGATTCATATGCTGCATTGCACTGTTGCAACCAAACAGCCTGCCATGACGGCGGCGAGCTTTGCCGAACAGGTGGACTCGAATGAAGGCAGCAAAGCGGTGGACAATAAATTGGCTAAACTGCTGATTGATGTGTGTCGTTCGCAAAGTGTCGCCGTGTTTGGCAATGTATCGATTGCGGTATTGTTGGCGGCAGGGATTGCTTTTGGCTATGCCCATACGCATGGTCAGCCCTTGCTGAATGAGGCAGTTACGGCCTATCAGTTCAAATCCATTGAGATTTTTACCCAACCGACCTTATGGTATGCCGCTATTGCCGGCGTATGGTTGTTTTGTTCGGGTATTATTGCCGGCTTTTTTGACAACCGTTCCGATTATCTGAACCTGCGTCAGCGCCTGCCGTTTAATCCGTTTTTACGAAAAATCATGCCTCCGGAGCCGCGCCGTCGGTTGGCCGCTTATATTCATAAGCATTATGGTTCTCTTATGGGTAATTTTATTTTCGGTATGCTTTTAGGCATGACAGGCTATTTTGGCCATCTTTTCGGCTTGCCGCTGGATATTCGACATGTGGCGTTTTCTTCGGCAAACTTAGGTTATGCCGCGATCAGCGGCCATGCAGATGTATTCACGTTTATACTCGGCTTGGCAAGCGTATTGGCAATCGGTATGGTAAATTTAGTGGTCAGCTTTTCTTTGGCTTTGGCTGTTGCGCTCCGTTCCCGCGGTACGCGTTTGGGCAGTATACGCAATCTGCTAAAAAGCTTTTGGAACCAAGTAAAAGCCAATCCTTTGATTTTGCTGTATCCGGTTCAAGTGAATAATAAAGACAATACGAAGTAGGATTGAAGAAAGGCCGTCTGAATATATACATTCAGACGGCCTTTGATTTAAACCAATAAAGATTAGGCTTGTAGAGATTCGCGGTTTTCCAAAACTTGGTCAATCAAACCGTATTCTTTGGCTTCATCGGCAGACATATAATTGTCGCGGTCGGTATCGCGTTCCAAGTCGGCCAAATCGCGATCACAATGTTTGGCAAGCAAGCGGTTCAGTTTCTCTTTGATTTTCAGCAGCTCTTTAGCGTGAATTTCAATATCGGAAGCCTGACCGGCCAAGCCGCCGCTGATGAGCGGTTGGTGAATCATGATGCGGCTGTTGGGCAGGGCAAAGCGTTTACCTTTTTCGCCTGCAGACAACAAGAATGCACCCATGCTTGCCGCTTGGCCTAAGCATAAGGTAGAAACATGAGGCTTGATGAAGTTCATGGTGTCGTAAATTGACATCCCGGCAGTAACCGATCCGCCTGGAGAGTTGATATAGAAGAAGATATCTTTATCTGGGTTTTCGCTTTCCAAAAACAGCAGTTGCGCGACAACCAGATTGGCAGATTCGTCTGTTACCGGGCCGACCAAGAAAACGATGCGCTCTTTCAAAAGGCGTGAGTAGATGTCGAATGCGCGCTCGCCGCGACCGCTTTGTTCGATAA
>NZ_JBQCVF010000195.1:0-2619 GCF_051962515.1 Neisseria sp. P0009.S007
GTTTTGATAACTGCCATTTATATTTACTATCAATTGATATTTAATCATTCCATTCTTTTTTGCTTCTTCGTCTTTCTTCTGTTCTTCCTTGTTTTTTTGGTCTTGTTGTTGCGCTTTTTGTGCTGCTTCCGCGGCTTTTTTAGCTGCTGCTTGTGCTACTGCTTTTTGGTAGTTGCCTTCGGCTTCTGCTTGCTTTTGGGCTTGGGCTGCTTTCTGAATCGCATTAGAAATTTGTTCTTGAGAAGCACCATCTCTTAATCCTGTTTTATCTAAAAAAGTATTAATTCCTGAACCAAGCCCAGTAATATCAAGTTTAGATAAACCTGTCAGAATTGCACCAACACCATTACGCGCAGCCATAGCCCAATCGCCATTTTTTATGTCTCTATATGTCCAAGCTGCATAATCAGAACCAATAGCCCCACCCATAGCAGTAGCACCTGCCAATGTCCCACCCAATACAGTTTCAACTTTACCAACGTTCACCCTTTGATTAACATTTGTATTCATCGTGCCAGTTTCGCCATATCGGCCTGTAACCGTTACATTTTTGCCTTGACTACCACTAAAATCATTTCCGTTTTTGGTAATTGTCGGTTTGCCGTTGTTTTGTACATCAACCTTCCAAACGCCTGTTTTTGGATCGTAGCCACGACGTTGCAAGGCTTGATCGGATGGAAAGCCTGCGTTTTGATGTTGTGCCGGCGGAGGAAGGCCGACTTCTGCAAAAGCTGTTAACGGATTTAAAACTTGCGCGCCAAAACATACAAGCACAAGCAGGCGACTGCGTAGGGCGAAACGCCGAGAATAAAATAAACTTCTGGTATCATTCATTTTTCCTTTTCCCTTTTATTCGTCATTTTGAATATTGGCCAGTTTTACGACTTTTAGGCAGACTACGACAATAAATAAACCTATAAAAGCAAGTAGCATAGACTGTCCCAACTCTCTACCCTGATCGTAAAAATCTTGATTATTGCACTGCGGAAAGTTGATTTTTACTTGATTGCCGTGATATTCCCATGCCGAACCAATAAAAACAGGGTGATTCAACACCCCGTCTTTATCGATTGTCGGTATGACTTGGGACATCACATGATTTTGAGCTTCTATCTGCGTTCCATAACAGATTTGGCCTACTCGATATCCCATATCAAACCTTATGCTTTATTGATCACGCGTTTAACCAGACCAATTGAAACGATAGCAATCGCAATACCTACAACAACAACACCGAATGCGATAATACCTGTTTTCAATGCGCCGATTTCGGTTGATGCTGTTGACAGCAGATCTTCCGCCAATACAGGAGCGGACATAACGGCCACAGATGCGGCTACCAATGCTTTTTTAATCATGTTCATGATTTTTTCCTTTAATGTAAGGACGGTGTGTTAATTTTTGAATTTCGGCCACCGTCTTAAACCGAATTTCAATCTTTTAAAAATCCAAAAACGACAAATTCATATTGATTGCCGATTTCTTCAATACCTGCTTTTACTGCTTCTTCAAAATCGACAAATAAACCTGCGTTGTTTATTAGTTTTGTATGGCCTATATCCCCTGTTTCAGGGGACAGATACAAAAAGTCCCCTGTTGATACGGATTGAACAACATAGACTTTTTGCATAAATCAACCTTTCTTAATCGGTTGGAAACCGTGCACTTTCAGTTTTTGAGTTTTGCCAGTTGTCACAATTTCTACACTCAGATTTGCATCGATCGGAAATTGTGCTGTTTTAAATTGTTCAAAATTTGCGCTTGTGCCAAAGTCGTACTCCGTGGCTGAGCTTCCCAAAGCGTTGCCTTGAGTGCTGTCTAAAGGAGTTGCTACGATCAGACGGCAGTAGTCAAAGGCTTTGCCCTCAATTTGTCCGCTAAATTTTTTAACGCCAACGATTTGGCCTTGCATTGTGAAAATCATCTTTTTTTCCTTTTTTTAAGCCTCTTTTCGGGCAGAGACTAATAAGCCCATGACATCGGCAGTTTTGCATATTTCGAATACATATGATTTAAATACGATTCTTCATTGACTTCATGTTTTTGTTTTTCAAGCTGTTTTTCCATATTTTGATAATATTCATACATAAAATATGGATCTGCTTTTTCTTTATTCTCTTGCAACTTTTCGCTATGAATAAAGAGCATTTCGGACAGTTTGCAATCAAAATTATTCAGGCTTAATGATTTTGGTAATTTTTCGTGATCGGGTTCGATCAATTCAAAAAGCTCATCTTTTTTAAGATCAGGAAAAATCGCCTTCAATCCGTTGGCTGCTCTTCCAAATTGTTTTTTAACCCATTCGACATATCTATCAGCGGAAATGACCTTATTTTTTTCAACCGCCTGAATACGGCTTGCCTGATTGGCAAATTTTTCACAGATCGGATACGCTCCGCCAAAATAAAGACCGGGGTTTTGCAAGACTTCGAAGGGAATCACAATATCTTTTGACTTAAACTCAATTTCAAAGCGTGTCCAAACACTGGACTTGTCACCTAGTTGCTTGCCTTTTTCATAGACGCGGACATATTTTGAGGACTCACGAGAGCCTATCCCGTAGGTTTTGCCCTTTGTCATTTTTTCTTCGTCTTCTTCTTCCCAATCTGAGCCTATACA
>NZ_JBQCVF010000196.1:0-2576 GCF_051962515.1 Neisseria sp. P0009.S007
TCGTAGGTGTAGGCCCAAGTCTCTTTCGTGCCGTCTTTTTTGAAGATTTCCGCTTTAACCAGTTGGTCGTGCAGATCGTAGAAATAGTTCTGCACTTCGCCGTCCGGCAGTTTGCGGTGGATCAGGTTGCCGGTATAGTCGTAGCCGTAGCAAAGGCTGACGACGGTGACTGTTTCTCCATTGGTTAGGCCGTCTGAAAGATTTTCAGACGGCCTTTTAAATTGTAAGAACAAAACCCGCGTGCATGCCTTTGGGCACACATACTACGTGCGGGCTACGGCTTGCTATTTTATCTAGGGTAGCTCAAAAATTTTATGAAATCATTTATTTCATCTTCATTAAAGCCATTTTCAAGATATTCTTTCTCATAAAAAATAAAATCTAATAAATATTTTCTTGAATAATCATCTAAATTATTTTTAATTTTCTCAACTTGCATAAAAAATTTATTGGGTTCTATTAATTTTGTTATTAGTACATTTAACTCAAAATCACAATTTTTGCTTAAAATATTTAGATTTTGAAAAATCAAATCAGCAATTTCCTGTTTTTGTAGGTCATTAAAGTTGAGTATAGATATTGCTCTCAGAAAATCAGAGATGCTTTGAACTACTATAAATTTATTATTAGATAATATATATTTAATAAATTTAAATTCATTCTCAGTAATTTCTATTTTATTTGGGAATATTTCTGATAATAAATACAATGCTCTACGTATATTTTTAGATGGTAGCGAATCTAGTAGTATAATTATTTGACTGAAATCTTCTTGTTCTAAAGAAGCTTCAATCATATTTTGTATATAAAAATCACTATTGCGCATAATTATCATGCTCCTATATCAATATTAAACTTCACATTGCTCCTACAAAACTTCCTCCTGCCACAAAAGCACCACATACTCCCGCCGTTGAATATATACAAACACTAACTAGCACAACAGTTCCAACAAGGGCGATTGCTGTTAAAGCATCATTATTAGTAGATGTTTTGTCTTCAGTGGAGCAATTAGTGCATTTTGTTACGGGAGAAGAAGGAGGTGGTGGTTTGTCGCAATCATTATCCACCCACTCTTTTTCGGCTTTAGCTAGTTTACTATACGCAGCATTCAGTAGCTTTACATGACCTCGGACAGTATCTCTAAGAGCTTCCCCTGGACCAATTCGCCACGGTAAATTATTTGGATTACTCTCAAGTGCGGGAATACGTTTTACGTATATTTCGTATTTAAGATTTTCTATTCTAGCTGCAATTGATGCACATTTCTGAGCATTATATAAACCAAAAATATCAACCCATCCCTGCACGTTCGGCGCAAATTGATAAAAATTGTTTCCACCCCACAGTCTAATCGGGTCTTGGTTGATAAACCGACCCACATCAGGCTCGTAATACCTAAAGAAATTGTAATGCAACCCCGTCTCACGGTCGGCATACTGGTTTTGCAGGCGGAAGGGTTGGTAAGCGCTATCCGTTACCTTGGTTTCCTCTTTCAGACGACCCCAGCCGGTATAGTTGCCAAACCAAACCAGGTTGCCTTCGTCATCGGTCATTTCACGCGGGATGCCGATTTGGTCGCAGTGGAAGTAGTGGATTTCCTGTTTGCTTTCGCCTTCGGCATTGGTGTGGTTGCGTACCTGCGCCAAGGGTTCGTAGGAATCCGGGTCGGTGTAGAGATAGGTATACCTGCCGTCCGGTTGGACTTCCTGCAAGAGGTGGCTGCCGTCCCAGACGAATCCGGTTTCTTCTTCGAGGCCGTCTGAAGCTTCTTCGTTTTTCAGACGGCCTTTGCCTATCCTTCTGCCCAAGGCATCGTAGGTGTAGGCCCAAGTTTCTTTCGTACCGTCTTTTTTGAAGATTTCGGCTTTAACCAGCTGGTCGTGCAGGTCGTAGAAATAGTTCTGTACTTCGCCGTTGGCCAGTTCGCGGTGGATCAGGTTGCCGAAGTGGTCGTAGTAATAGCTGCTGCCGTTGTAGGTTTTCAGGCGGTTGTCGGGGACGGTAGGGCTGTTGTTGTCGGACAGGATATTGTGCGCGGGGTCGAAGGCAAACCGTTCGTTTCCGGCTTTGGTAATCCGGCCCAGTTTGTCGTATTCGAAATGGGTCGTGCTCGTCCGTTGGTCGGTGCTGTGGGTCAGGTTGCCGGTGCGGTCGTAGCCGTAGCTGCGTTTGACGGCGGTTTGGCTATAACCCGCCGCTACTTTGGTTTTGCCTTTACCGCCTTCGGTCAGGTCGTTGAGGGTGGCGATTTGCCTTTTCAGACGGCCTAAGGGATCGAGTTCGTAACGGCTGGCGAGTTTACCCTGAGTGCGGTAGATTTCGCGGTGTAGCCGATCGCGTTCGATGTCGGAGATGACTTCGTCGTCGAGGCTGATTTGGTGCAGGTGGCCGCTGCCGTAATACAGATAGTTGATCTGTCTGCCGTCGGGCAGGACGGTGGCGGTACGGTTGCCGTTGAAGTCGTAGTGGTAGCGGACGGTTTCGGTAACGGGCAGGTACAGCATGTCGTACTGCGCATCGCGCCAGTCGGTTTCGGGCAATCCGTTTCGGGCGTTCTCTTCCTTAGTCGGTAC
>NZ_JBQCVF010000197.1:0-2574 GCF_051962515.1 Neisseria sp. P0009.S007
AAACCGGCAAGCCCGAAGGCCTGAAAGTATTCGGCGACTGGCCGACCATTTACGAAGGCTTGTCTTCATTGCCAAGCGTCGCGCAGGAAAAATGGTTTGCATTCGACCATTATTATTCCGACAACTCCTTCGCCGAAGCACTGAACACCGTGTTCGCCAAACCGGTTAAAAAACTGCTCGATGTCGGCGGCAATACCGGCCGCTGGGCGGAACAATGCGTCAACCACAATGCCAAAGTCGAAGTAACCATCATGGATCTGCCGCAACAAATCGGCTTGATGCGCGAGGCGACTAAAGGCAAAAACGGCGCGGACCGTATCCACGCCCATCCGGCCAACCTGCTTGATCCTGAGATTCCGTTCCCAACCGGTTTTGACGCGATCTGGATGAGCCAATTCCTAGACTGTTTCACCGAAGAACAAGCCACCAGCATTCTTCAACGCGCCGCTGCATCTATGAGCGAAAACACCAGCCTCTACATCATGGAGCCTTTCTGGGACAGACAACGCTACGAAACCGCTGCCTACTGCCTGACCATGACCAGCCTGTATTTCACTGCCATGGCCAACGGCAACAGCAAAATCTTCCATTCTGAAGACCTGATCCGTTGCGTTGAAAAAGCCGGATTGAAAGTAGCGGAAATTTCAGACGGCATCGGCCGCGGCCACAGCATCTTGCGCTGCGTTAAGGCCGTCTGAACATCATCTTTTAAACCCTAAAAAGAGACCGACCCCAACAGCCATTTCGGCTATCGGGGTCGGTTTGTTTTTGGTATCCGTTTTAAAACATCAGCCGCGCAACATCCATATTGCACACACTAACACAATCGCTACCGACAAAGCGGCAAGCAGTTGTCCCATTCCTGCCAATTTAGGCTGTTGGGCATCAATAGTTTTAAAGCCACTCATCATCGGCGTAATCAAATCCTGTTTTTTCACAAAGCGATACAGCAAAACAGCCGCGATATGTACACCCGCCAAAACAGCTAAAACATTAAAGAAATTGACATGGATTTTTCGCGCCAGCGTACCGGCGTGTTCGCTGACCAAATGATTTAAAAAGCCGGAATTGGTAAACGTATTTTCATCGGCGGCAAATAAGCCTGTGGCCGTCTGAAAAACCAAGGCGGCCAATAAAGCGATGACCATCAGCGCGCCCAAAGGATTGTGGCCGACCAATTCGTCTTCAGACATTTGACCTTGCGTATAGCGGCGGATTTCGGAAAAAGGACGCACAAAACGGCTGAATCTTGCCGTATCGCTGCCCCATATCCCCCAGCACAAGCGGAAAACCACCAAAGCCAGCATCAACAAGCCGCCGCGCAAGTGCCATACCAGCATATCGCCGCCTCGGGTGGCGCTGTACCACATGAATCCCATCAATAACACCAAGAGCCAATGGAACAGGCGCGTAGGTGCGTCCCAAACTTTTATTTTTTGCTTCATTACCTTTTACTTTCTGATTTAAAATTAAATTTCTTATCTTGGAAGATTACGCCATGCAGCCCATCTACACGCTTCCCGAATCGCTTCAGGCCTTTCAGACGGCCTTAGTATTTCCCGACGTATTCCGCCCTCGTGCCCAAGAGTCGCACAAAGGCACATACGGCACGCTTACCATTATCGGCGGCGCAACGGGAATGAGCGGTGCGGTAGTTTTGGCAGCTACAGCCGCCATATATCAAGGATGCGGCAAGGTTTGGGCGGGTTTCAACCAAGCCACGCTGCCTTTTGCCATCATTCCCGAACGCCCTGAAATCATGCTCGCCACTGCGGCCCAACTGATGGAGCACAACGATGTCAGCGCACGGGTAATCGGCTGCGGATTCGGTTTGGACGGATTATCAGAGCAGCTGCTGCTCCAAATCCTGTCGACACACCATGACCGGCCTTTATTGCTCGATGCAGATGCCTTGACACTGCTGGCCCGTTCTCCCGAATTGGCCGAACGCCTCAAATCGTACAAACATATCATCCTGACACCTCATCCGGCCGAAGCCGCCCGCCTACTCGGTACCGATACTCAATCAGTTCAAGCCGACAGGCAAAAAGCCGTAACCGAAATCAGCCGTAAATATGCCGCAACCGTCGTGTTAAAAGGCCATCATACATTGGTGGCCACGGCAGACGGCATAGTCTATACCAACACCAGCGGCAATGCCGGTTTGGCCACCGCAGGTAGCGGCGATGTCTTGAGCGGCATTATCGGCAGCCTGCTGGCACAAGGCATTCCGACATTCCAAGCCGCCTGCGCCGGCGTATGGCTGCACGGAGCGGCAGCCGATGTTATCAAACACAGCGGCCAAATCGAAACCGGTATGCTCGCCGGAGAAATCGCACCTGCCGCCCGATGGCTGCGCAATATTTTATCAAAAGAGTAATACTATCTATATCATAAATACAAATTGCAGGCCGTCTGAAAATCAATCTCTATTTTCAGACGGCCTGGTTTATTTTTAAGTCATTTTGCAAATTAAGGTTAAGGCGTGTATCCTTGATTTCCCTTAAAAACAACTTCACAACATATTATCATGAGTATCCTCAATAAAATCAGCAACTTTATTGGAAAAACATT
>NZ_JBQCVF010000198.1:0-2554 GCF_051962515.1 Neisseria sp. P0009.S007
GTCAAAACGGCGCATTTCACTTTTCAATTTGTCTTTTAATTGCTTGCTCAAATTCAGTTTGATATCCGAAATCAAATCATCATACACGCCGCCCACATTGGCATCGATTGTGGCTTGCTGCTTTTTGAGTTCGGCTTCTTGCTTGCGCAATTCGTCCACATCGGCATGCTGAATCTGATGAATCTGCTCATTGATGAGCTCGGCCCATGCTTTTAAATAGCCTTGTAATGCGGTACGTTTGCCATTTTCAAAATCAATGCGCCGTTGCGCCAAAATTTGTTCTTTATTGGCAGTTACTTCACTCACTATTTGATGTATCTGATGAATATTGGCCAATTGGTTTAATGCATTTTTAGCCAATTCTTCATGACTGAAAACATCAGGGAATTTTTGATTCAAATTGCGCCATACGTGTTGCAAATTGGCATCCCAAGTATGCTGCTCATCAAAACGCTGCTGCATTGAAAACGCTACGCTTGAAGAGCAAATAACGTTGTTTTTGCTCAACTTGTCCGCAGCCACTTTCATTGACGGATATTCTTGGACTTGTTTGGCCAAAACATTACGCGCATGCTTGGTCAAATTGTCAGAAATACGTTCCAAAACATGAATAGGATCGCTCAAGCCTTGACTTTCACTGCCAAACAATTGGTTATCCACCTGGCTGGCGATAAGATAAGCTTGCTGCGTCCCCTCTTTAGTCGTTACCTGATGCATCAAATCGGTATCCTCACTGCTGAGGAATTGTCCCGAAGGAGAAACAATCAATACGACATCGCAGTGTTGCAACAATTGGTTGGTGCGTTCGCCACGAGATGTCACAGGGTCATTAATTCCCGGGGTATCAATGATTTGCAGGCCCTGCAAACCTTTTTCCGGAATATGCAATGTAACGGACTTGGTAAACGGCATGAACGCTCCGCTTGACCCAACAAATTGGTTCAATACGCCATTCATCAACTCTTCCACACTACCCGCTGAAATCGTACGGTATTGCTCCAAATCGCTTAATGATTTGCCTGATTCTTTAATACGGCAATATTGATCATATGAAGCAAAAGACGGATCGTCCTTCATCTCCCGTTCGGCTTGAGATTTGGCCTTATTGCGGCATTCTTGCTGCTCTTCCGCCGATAAAGAATTAACACCCTTTTTTCTCTTAATTCTCTCAGCATTTTCCAGCTCTTTTTCTTTAACTTTACTATCTAACGCTTTTTGGAAAAAATCATATTTGACTTTAATTTCATCAATGTCTTGTTGAGTAAAAAAGTCCACTTCTGCGCTGACATTTTCACTGTATTCCATAATGGTCAGCGCAGCTGTCATCGGTGTGGCTGCTTTGGGCAAAATGTCGTTACCATTGAAAAGCAAGGCATTGAGCATGGAGCTTTTCCCTGCCTTCACACGCCCGATAATACCGATACGCAACACACGGCCTTGTTCTGCAAAGCTATCTAAAACTCTCTGCCACTCTTCGCTTTTCTGAATTGCATGTTCCTGCTTCAAAGCCAAGGCATCATGACTGAAATTATTTTTATTTACGAATTCTTCAATTTGGTTGTTTAACTGGATGATATCCATGAATAGATCCTTAATATTTTTGAGAGTATCTATTTTTTCAGACGGCCTTCGATATTATTGAGGCCGTCTGAAAATGATTAGGCAAACAAATAACGGTTTGCCGCTGTAGTCAACTGTTGCTTGCCGCTTTCCAACTCACTAATTGTGCTTTCCAACTCGGCGGCTTTTGCTGCTTTTTCTGCCTCTGCAGCTTCAATCTCATTGCGTTTTTGTTGCAGCTGCTCCTCAAACTGTTCACTGACTTGATTAATCAGGGCTGTAATATTCTGATTCATTAAGTCAGGCAATACGGTATTAAGCTGCTGTTGAATTTGTGGAATGACATTATTGATAATTGCCTGCTCTACTTGTTCACGCTGTCTGCGCTCCTTCTCTCCTTTTGTAAATAAAGAAATAATTTCAGGCAGGAAGAGCAACACCGCACCTACAATACCAAATACACCACCAAGCAATGCTTTCAATGTTGTCGAAGTCACATTAACCATAATTGCTTTAGATATTGATTTTAATGCTGTATTAGCTACTTTTCCGAAAGCGTCTGCCCCGCTATTGGCCAATACATCCATTGCAATGCCACCCAAACCGCCATCCGGCAAAGTAGCTAATTGTGCATTGATACCATTGCCCATTTCTTCTATCAAATCTTGGCTAATGGCTCGGAAGCGGGTCTGAACGGCGGAAAGCAGTGCATTTTTTGTAATGTCATTCAGCTCGCGCTCAAATGCACCTTGGTTATTGATTGCCAAATCAACCAGTCGCATTTTTTGCTGCAAAATCGCAGATGTGACAGCCTGATTGATGACAGATACGCTATCTCGTGAATAACGCTGCTCGACATCATTGATTGCAGATTGTTTTTTGGCTTCAATACCTTGCAGGCTGTTTTGCAGGGCAGATAAAGTTTCTTCGATTTCTTTTCTATTTGATTTAAATGTAGAAATTTTGACATTGATGCTTTGTATTAATCCTGTAT
>NZ_JBQCVF010000199.1:0-2541 GCF_051962515.1 Neisseria sp. P0009.S007
CAGAATGCCTATCGTACCCAATACTGTTAAAAAAGAAACAGTTGCACCTAAAAAAAATACTATTGCATTCGATTTGAGTCAGCCGATTTACAGCCTGTCCGATCTGATTCTGCCCGCACATACACTCAACGAACTTAAGCGCGCCATCAGCCTGCGAGAACACCAATCTGCCGTATTTGAAGAATGGGGTTTCAAACATACCCACAAGTACGACAACAAAATGATCATCAACCTCTATGGCGAACCGGGTACAGGCAAAACCATGGCGGCACACGCTATTGCTAAGCATCTCAACCGCCCTTTAGTTTTAGTCAATTATGGTGACATCGAATCCAAATACGTCGGCGAAACTCCAAAAAATATTCAAGCTGCGTTTGAATTTGCAAAAGAGAACAATGCTATTTTATTTTTTGATGAAGCAGATGCTATTTTGAGCAGACGCGTAACCAATATGACTAGTGCGACAGATACCAGCGTCAACCAAACGCGTTCCGTCATGTTGACATTATTAAATGATTACAACGATACCGTCCTCTTTGCTACCAACTTTATTAGCAACTACGACCCAGCCTTCATGCGTCGCATTCTGATGCATATCGAATTCGACCTGCCTGATGAAACCACGCGCCTGCGCTTGTTTGAAAAATACATTCCCAAGCAGCTTCCGCATTCCATTGACTTGGTAGATGCTGCCGCAAACTCAGCCACGCTCAGTGGTTCTGACATTGCCAATGGTATCCTACTTTCGGCTTTTGCCGCAAAAAACGAGGATGCTCACGAAGTTACCCATCAAAACCTAATGGAAAAAATTGAAAATATTCGCAAAGGCAAAGAAGCCAATGCCGGTAAAAAATTTGATATTTCCTCAGGGGAAATCCTCAAGACTGAAACCCGCGAGGTTTCAGAAAACTTTGTCAAACAACAACTCAACAAGGAAAAATTATCATGATTCCATATTTAATTGCAGGAGCAGCATTATTAATCGGTGTAGGTGTAGTCATCGGAGCATTTTGGAATGATATTAAAAAATTCGTTATAGAATCATTCGATCGTATTAAAGAAATTCTTATCCCTGCCAGTATTGTCGGTTTTAAAACTTTCCTGCAAGAAGGAAACCTTGCAAAAGCACTTTATCAGGCCGGACAAGTTGCTATTCAAAAATTCTATTCTCGATCTGCAAATGGTCAATGGCAAGAAACTGTATTGACTCGCGCTGTCTCTTTTCAAGATATACCACAAGATATAAAACTGCAAATTCAAAATACCCATGGGCGAGAAATGGAAATAAGCCAGCAGATAGCCCAAGAATTGCAGCTTGCAAACTAATTTATTGGATGACAAACTATGTTTGAAAACAAAAAAAAGAAAACGCAAACTTCAGAATTGATAGATGATTTGAAAGCTATAAGCAAACATCTTACCATCGATTTTCTAGAAAAACTGGAGCAACTGCAACGCCACCAGCTTCTGTCTTTAAATGATTTTATTGCCATGTTTTCCAAAACATTGGATAACACTATTTTGTCTACAGAAAAAAAGGAATCTTTAGACTATCAAGCCGGTAATATTATTCTTCGCACAACATCAGATAGAAAAATGCAGTTTAAAGCAGATCTCTACTATCAAAATAGTGAAGGTAGCTGGTTTCAAAAACAGATTGAAAGCCCGTTGATGGATATAGATGTTTACTTAAATCAAATGGCTGCCGAGGAGCTGCTTATCGCTCAGGAAATGAAATTTGCTGTAACTAAGCCTGTTACAGAATCATGAAGCTACTTCGCCCAATATTTTACGCAATCATCTTCTTGGGCAGTCTTTCTGTTGCTATCAGTGATGCCAGCCATACATCTTCATGGATTTACTACGGAATTGCCACTCTAGCAGCAGGATATTTCCTGAAATCCCTATTTTCTTGCTTTATTAACAGTACAGAAGACAAACTTAAGAAAACCGAAAATCACGTTGTTCTATACTTCCAACGTCATAAGGTAGGGAGCATACATGATGTTATTATGTTTTTAAAAGAACATAATTGCCTTTACGATGACGATTTAGCCATCAAAACCATCACTGACACTCTACGATATATGCGTACTCAAGGAATAATTCAGCCTTTAACGGATGAAATCAACAACGAAATTAATGAGAATACTGTTTGGCTTTCTACATTTGAAGGGGCTGAAATTCAAAAACAAATTATCAATATCTGATTGTATGAAGGCCGTCTGAAAGTTTTTCAGACGGCCTTTTTTATCGTGCAGATCCCTTACTCTATTGCTAACATTCCACCACGCGCACGGATACAGGTATGGCTTTTTTCTGCAAGGTAATGGCCAAGCCTGCGAGTGAGGTTTCTTTATAGGTTGCCTTCATATCGCGGCCGGTTTGCAACATGGTTTGAATCACTTCATCAAGTGAGACTTTTTTGTCTGTGCCGTCTTCCAAAAGCGCGAGGGTGGCGAGCTTGAGGGCTTTTTCGGCGGCGATGCCGTTGCGCTCGATACAGGGGATTTGCACCAAGCCGCCGACAGGGTCGCAAGT
>NZ_JBQCVF010000200.1:0-2540 GCF_051962515.1 Neisseria sp. P0009.S007
TCCCGTATGTGTTCAAAGCCTCTTTCGACAAGGCAAACCGCTCTTCCATTCACTCTTTCCGCGGTGTGGGTTTGGACGAAGGCATGAAGATTTTTCAAGCGGTGAAACGCGAGTTTAACGTTCCCGTAATTACTGACGTTCACGAGCCTTACCAATGCCAACCGGTTGCCGAAGTCTGCGATGTCATTCAGCTGCCTGCCTTCTTGGCACGCCAAACCGATTTGGTGGTGGCTATGGCGAAAACCGGCAATGTCATCAACATCAAAAAGCCGCAATTCCTCAGCCCGTCTCAAATGAAAAACATCGTCGAGAAATTCCAAGAAGCAGGCAACGAGCAAATCATTTTGTGCGAACGCGGCGCAAACTTCGGCTACGACAACTTGGTGGTCGATATGCTCGGCTTTGGCGTGATGAAAAAAACGTGTAACAACCTGCCCGTTATTTTTGACGTAACCCATTCCCTGCAAACGCGCGAATCCGGCGCTGCTGCGTCAGGCGGCCGTCGCGCCCAAGTATTGGACTTGGCGCTTGCCGGTATGGCAACCCGATTGGCCGGTTTGTTCCTTGAATCTCATGCCAATCCCGACCAAGCCAAATGCGATGGCCCAAGCGCATTGCCGCTTGCCCAATTGGAAGATTTCCTGACCCGTGTTAAAGCAATCGATGAAACCGTGAAATCGTTTGCGCCTATGGATATTCGTTAAGAGCAAATAAGTTAAAAGGCCGTCTGAAAGCATTTTCAGACGGCCTTTTTATTAGTGTTACTGTCCGCGTAAAAACAACGCATCCAATTCTTTTAATGTCAGTTTGACCCAAGTCGGACGACCGTGATTACACTGGTTGCTGCGCGGCGTGTTTTCCATATCGCGCAGGAGCGCATTCATTTCCGGCAGGGTAAGCTGACGGCCGGCGCGGACGGAGCCGTGGCAGGACATGGTGGCGAGGATGTGGTTTTCGTGTTCTTCGATGGTTTGGCTGCTGCCGACTTGGGCGAGTTCTCCCAAAACATCTTTGGCCAGTGAAACGACGTCGGCTTTGCCGAGCATGGAGGGGACGGCACGGACGGCAAGGGTATTGCCGCCCATGTCGGACAATTCCAGCCCGAAGCCTGCCAGCGTTTCGGCATGATCGGCAAGGGCGGCGCATTCTTCGTGGGACGCGGCAAAGGTTACGGGAATAAGCAGACGCTGGCTTTGCAGGTTGCCGTTTTCCTGACGTTGGTGTTTCATTTTCTCGTAGTTAACGCGTTCGGCGGCGGCGTGCATATCTATGAGCAACAGGCTGTCTTCTGCTTGGGCAAGGATGTAGATGCCAAGTAATTGGGCAATGGCAAAGCCGAGCGGCGGCAGTTCGGATTGGGATGGAAGGCCGTCTGAAAACGGCGTATCTGTTTTTTGGGTAGGCATTTCAGACGGCATGTTGCTGAAACGTGCCTGCTCGAATTGACTCAACTCAAGGTCGATGTCGTCGGTTTTTTTGTAAAGCTCGGCGTAAGTATTCATGGCCGCGCGGCTTTCGCGCAGAGACAGGCTGCGTTGTTGCGGCGCACGCGCGGCTTGGTAAGGCATGGGCGCGGTTTTGCCTGATGAATCAAAGGCATTGTGTGTATTGGATTTGTTGCCTGCCGGGTAGTTGGATGCGCTATCAAATAGATTTTCGCTGTTGTTTTCAGACGGCATTGGTGCAGGTGTAATGCCGGTAATGTCATGCAACACTTCGCCTGCGTTGCTGACGCTTTCAGTCAAGTCGGCGCGCGTGTCGGCAAGAGCTTTGTTGAGCGTGTGGAATACAAGTTGGTGTACTTGCTGGCTGTCGCGGAAGCGGATTTCGGTTTTGGTCGGGTGGACGTTGACATCCACGGCTTCGGGCGGCAGGTCGAGAAAGAGGACGAAAGCAGGCGTCAGCGCGTTGTGCAATACGTCTCGGTATGCCTGCTTGACGGCATGAAGCATGACTTTGTCGCGCACGAAGCGATGGTTGACGAAGCAGTATTGTTTGTCGGTTTTACCTTTGGCAAAGGTCGGCTTGGCAATCGCGCCATAGAGCCGCAATGCGCCATTGCCGCTGTCAATTTCCAATGAGGCCGTCTGAAAATCATCGCCGACAATGGCGGCAATACGTTCATGCAGGCTTTGTGCAGGAAGTTTGAACACTTGTTTGCCGTCGCGTTTGAGTGAGAAGGCAATGTGCGGATGCGCCAGCGCAAGACGTTCGAGCATGGTGGCGCAGTGGGCGTATTCGGTGTTTTCGGATTTGAGGAACTTGCGCCGCGCAGGAGTATTGAAGAAGAGTTCGGCAGCTTCGATGGTGGTGCCGACGGGGTGGGCGGCGGCGGTGGGGCTGCTGAGTTTGCCGTCTTCGGCTTTGACTTGGGTTGCGTGCGAACTGTCTTCTTGACGGCTGGTCAGGGTCAGGCGGCTGACTGAGGCGATACTGGCTAAACCTTCGCCACGAAAGCCCATACTGGCAACGTGTTCCAAATCGTTTAAGGTTTTGATTTTGCTGGTGGCGTGGCGGTGGAGCGCAAGCTCGATGTCGTC
>NZ_JBQCVF010000201.1:0-2532 GCF_051962515.1 Neisseria sp. P0009.S007
ATGCTTTTGCTCGGACAGGCGGCAAGAATGGCCGCGGCAATGCTGACGAGCGTAATGCGGTACAAATGTTTTTTCATGAAATCAATAGCGTGTCGAAAGGCCGTCTGAAAGCGATTTTTCAGACGGCCTATGTTGGAAAGTGCTGATTTTACATAAACATAAAATACACTAAGTTATTTTATTGAACATATATCGTACTTTATCTATCCGACTATTTGGACGACGGGGCTGGCAAACAGGTTCACCGGTAGTAACATGGTACCCTTTTAACTCTGTTAAACAAACACTACGTCCATTTGTAAAGAAAGTTAAATCACTACGATATTCTTGAATACACCGAGCAGGGATTTCTCCACTAAGAATGACCTCATTATTTTTCAATTGAGTGTCTACGATGTTCGCACAATATTTAGGAGCATCGTTGTATGCTCGTGAAAGATATTCCTGTGGCGCATAAATTTTAAAACTAAGATATGGCTCTAACAATTCTGTTCCAGCTTTTTTTAAGACTTGTTCCAATACAATAGGAGCAAGCATCCGAAAATCTGCTGGGGTACTAACAGGGCTATAGTATAAGCCATACTTAAAACAGATTTTACAATCCGTCACATTCCAACCATATAATCCTTGTTCGCAACCATAGCGTATCCCTTCCATAACTGCATTTTGAAATGATTGATTTAAGTATCCAAGAGAAACCGAGCTCTCATACTGCATTCCACTTCCCAACGGAAGCGGTGATACAGATAAACCAATGGAAGCCCAGAAAGGATTTGGCGGCACTTCGATGTGAATGGTATATTCTGCATTTTTTAACGGTCTCTCCATATAAATGACTGTAGGCTCTTTTAGTTCTATCTCCACATGATACTTTTCTTGCAACAGTGCACTAATCACTTCCATTTGTACTTTCCCTAAGAAAGAAAGTATGATTTCATGTGTCGCAGAATCCACATAATATCGCAGAAGCGGGTCACTGTCGGAGATTTCTAAAAGTGCATCAAGTAACATTTCCCTTTGTTGAGGTTTGCTCGGTTCAACAGTCGTTTGCAGCAGAGGGAGGGGATTTTCAATTCTCTCTCTCTGTGGCAATAGCTTTGTATCTCCAAGAACACTATTTAACTTCAAAAACTCATTCTGCAAAATAACAATTTCCCCGGAATAAGCCTTATCGATTTTACATAATTCACCATTTATTGAAGTATACATTTCTGTAATTTTTATTTTTTCCTTTTCCGATATTCTAACCGAATCTCGCAAATGCAGTACGCCACTATAAAGACGTATATATGCAAGACGCTGTCTTTTTTCCGAATACTCAATTTTGAAAACTTTTCCGCAAAGTTCAGACTGACCTCGATGTGTTGATGAATAAAATTTATTCGTAATCACTTCTATAAGGTTATCAATCCCTATATTGTTTTTTGCACTTCCGTGATAAACAGGGAACAGGGAACAATTATGAAATCTTATGCTTTCCTCTTGTTCGAGTTCTAATGCTTCCAATAATTTCCCAGACGTATATTTCTCCAAAAGGTAATCATTTCCTTCTATTACCATATCCCATTGTTCAGATTCGGTAAAGTTCATTACACGCATATTAGGATGCAGTTCTACCTTCTGTTTGATTACAATTTCGGCAGAAAGTTTCTCTTTAATATCCTGATAAACCGTTGATAAATCAATTCCATTTTGGTCAATCTTATTGATAAAAAAGATTGTGGGAATCCCCATTTTCCTAAGTGCATGAAATAATATACGAGTTTGTGCTTGTACGCCATCTTTTGCAGAAATCAGTAGAATTGCCCCATCTAAAACTGATAATGAACGATATACTTCTGCTAAGAAATCCATATGTCCTGGCGTGTCTATGATGTTCACCTTCGTATTTTCCCACTGAAAAGAGGTTATTCCTGTCTGAATTGTAATTCCTCTCTGACGTTCTAAAAGCGTATTATCCGTCCTCGTTGTACCTTTGTCCACGCTTCCTAATTCTGTAATCGCTCCACTGTTATATAATAAGCTTTCTGTTAAGGTAGTTTTTCCTGCATCAACATGAGCTAAAACTCCAATATTAATAATTTTCATGTGATTTTCCTCCATTCAAAAACCCAAAAGGGCATAAAAATCCCAGTGATAAATACTTTTATCACTGGGATTTTTATGCATAACCATAGGTATACAAAGCATACAGATATTCTCTGGATACTTTAGAATCACATGATAAAGGTATTCTTAAACTGGGTACAAAAAACTAAGCCCTCCTAAAAAAGGACATCTAATTATTTGTTCCCGCTATCAAATTGACAGTTTATTTAAGAATACCTTGCCGCATATTTATTAACTCCTTTTAAATAGTCACTTAAATAATAGCACGTAAGAGCATATTTGTAAAGGAATCTCCAATTTTTTATCAAAAAAAGCGATTTATCGGCGCGGCGGCAATTTGACGACAACCGTATCGGCCAGCATATCGTAGAGCGTGCGGCGGTCGCGTTTGACGGAAAAGAGCATGATGAAGTTGATGAAGGC
>NZ_JBQCVF010000202.1:0-2519 GCF_051962515.1 Neisseria sp. P0009.S007
AACGCCCCAGGCATTATTTTGGGTTTGATTACATTTATCACTAGTTTTTAAGGAAGTTTTCAGACGGCCTGTGCAAAATAAAAACGCAAACGGTCGTCTGAAAAAAGTGGCCAAAATATCAATAGCAGGAATTTTTCAGGTAGTTTTTTATCGCAAGGCAGATGGAACAAACCCCGCGAGCGTTTTTTCAGACGGCCTTTAATATGTACCGCAAGGCACGCACGCGATGGGTTAAAGTGCAGGGAAAATGGAGAACGCGTGCGTATCGCACGCACCCTGCATACAAGCTAATAGCTTGCTATCTAAATACATTTGAGGAAAAAAGAATATGGACAAGTTTTCATCTGAAGTTTGCAAAGCCCTTGCATATTACGTTTACCGCTTAATTGACCCAAGAAATGGTGAAACTTTTTATGTAGGCAAAGGCAAAGACAACCGGGTTTTTGAACATTTGAAACAATGTTTGAAAATAGCGGAAGATGGCGAAGATGAACTGAATTTAAAATATAGTAGGATTCGCGCTATCCAAAAAGCCAAATTGGAAGTTATCCATGTCATTCATCGACATGGCATGAATGAGAAAACCGCTTTTGAAGTAGAAGCTGCTTTAATAGATGCCTATCCGGGGCTATCAAATGAACAAAGCGGACATGGCAATAGTGAATTTGGTTCGATGCATGTATCTGAAATACAAGATAAATACGATGCACCTGTTGCACAATTTGACAGCGATCATAATCTATTGATTATTAATATTAATCGTTCTTTAGATAAAGAAAAATCGGCTTATGATGCTGTTCGCCTAGCCTGGCGGCTTGATGTTGAGCGGGCAAAACGTGCGCATTACATCTTGGCGGTTGAAAAAGGCTTAATTGTGGATGTTTTACAAGCGCATGAATGGCTGCCAGCTACTAAGGAAAATTTTCCTGAGCTTAATGAAACCATAGTAGGACGTTTTGGTTTTCACGGCGAATCACTTTCTAAAAATGATGAAGTCCGCCAAAAATACCAACGTAAAAGGCTGCCTGAAGAATATCGTAAACGGGGTGCCAGCAATCCCGTTAAATATAGTTTTAAATAACCTGAAATCTCTAAGGTAAAACACCATGCCCAAACGTACCGACCTAAAATCCATCCTTATCATCGGCGCCGGCCCTATCGTTATCGGTCAAGCCTGCGAATTTGACTATTCGGGCGCACAGGCCTGCAAAGCCTTGCGTGAAGAAGGCTATAAAGTCATTCTGGTGAATTCTAACCCCGCCACAATCATGACCGACCCTGAAATGGCGGATGTTACCTACATCGAGCCGATTATGTGGCAGACGGTGGAAAAAATTATTGCCAAAGAGCGGCCTGACGCGATTCTGCCCACGATGGGCGGCCAGACCGCGCTGAACTGTGCGCTGGATTTGGCGCGCAACGGCGTGTTGGCGAAATACAATGTCGAATTAATCGGTGCGACCGAAGACGCGATTGACAAGGCGGAAGACCGCGGCCGCTTTAAAGAAGCGATGGAAAAAATCGGCTTGTCTTGCCCGAAATCTTTTGTCTGCCACACAATGAACGAAGCTTTGGCGGCGCAAGAACAGGTCGGCTTCCCTACCCTGATTCGTCCGTCTTTCACCATGGGCGGTTCGGGCGGCGGCATTGCCTATAACAAAGATGAGTTTTTGGCGATTTGCGAACGCGGTTTTGATGCGTCGCCTACGCATGAGTTGCTGATTGAGCAGTCCGTTCTCGGCTGGAAAGAGTACGAGATGGAAGTGGTACGCGATAAGGCCGACAACTGCATCATCATTTGCTCGATTGAAAACTTCGACCCGATGGGCGTGCATACGGGCGACTCGATTACGGTTGCGCCGGCGCAAACGCTGACGGACAAGGAATACCAAATCATGCGCAACGCTTCGTTGGCGGTATTGCGCGAAATCGGCGTGGACACGGGTGGCTCGAACGTGCAATTTGCGGTGAACCCTGAAAACGGCGAGATGATTGTGATTGAGATGAACCCGCGCGTGAGCCGTTCTTCTGCGTTGGCCTCTAAAGCAACCGGCTTCCCGATTGCCAAAGTAGCAGCCAAACTGGCGGTCGGCTTTACGCTGGACGAGTTGCGCAACGACATTACCGGCGGCCGCACGCCTGCATCGTTCGAGCCTTCCATCGACTATGTGGTAACCAAAATCCCGCGTTTCGCATTTGAAAAATTCCCTGCCGCAGACGACCGCTTGACCACGCAGATGAAATCTGTGGGCGAGGTAATGGCGATGGGCCGTACCATTCAAGAAAGCTTCCAAAAAGCCTTGCGCGGTTTGGAAACCGGCTTGTGCGGCTTCAATCCGCGCAGCGAAGACAAAGCGGAAATCCGCCGCGAACTGGCCAACCCGGGCCCTGAGCGTATGCTGTTTGTAGCCGATGCGTTCCGTGCAGGCTTCACGCTGGAAAAAATCCACGAAATCTGCGCCATCGATCCTTGGTTCTTGGCGCAAATCGAAGACTTGGTAAAAGAAGAAAAATCGGTT
>NZ_JBQCVF010000203.1:0-2497 GCF_051962515.1 Neisseria sp. P0009.S007
TTGCCGAAAAGGTAGTTTTCAAACTGCTCCTGCAACAGATCGCCGCGTCCGTATTCAGGCGAGGCCAGTCGGGGCAGATTGGACATGGAGAATGCCTGTTTGACGACTTGGCGTTGGAAGTTTTGGTGTAGGAAACGTTTATAAAACAAGGGAATGGTTTCTTTGCCCTTGAGTGCAAAATAAGCCGCCAAAACCGAGCCGCCAAATACGCCAACAACGACATCGACGTTGGACAGCAAGGATTTTCTTTTGCCGCCGATGGTTACCTGCTGCTGGTTGAGCTGTTCTAAAACGCCGTAACCCAACGCCGCCGCACGTGTTCCTCCGCCTGAAAACATGACGACAATTAAGGTATCGTCATCGTCTTCCCGCTGGAGTTTGCTGGTTTCAAAGCGGTAGCCTTGCTTCAAATCGACTGCATCAATACCGGCAACGGGTTGGTATTTCACCAAGGAGCAGGCGGATAACAGGGCGAGAGAAAGTATGGAAAGCGTGGATTTGAGCTGGAATTTCGGCATAAAGTCAACAAAATCGGAAAATTATTGAAAACGGATTATAAAGGTTTTCAGGCGTTGTTCACAGAAGCAGGCCTTTCAGACGGCCTTTTATGTCGATTTTCCGTTATAATCGACACAATCTTTATCTTTCCAAACCCTTATGGCGCAACCGAACCGCATCAACCACGAACCTGTCTTTCTGCTTGCTTCCGGCCCTTGGCGCGAGAGCAGCTTGTGGGTGGAGGCCTTCAGCCGCCGTTATGGACGTGTGGCTTTGTTGGCCAGAAGCGCACGCAAACGGCAAAGCGAGTTGCGTGGCGTGTTGGTGCCGTTTGTGCCGGTGAGCGCGTCTTGGTATGGTTCGCAAGAGTTGAAGACTCTGCATCGCGCCGAATGGATAGGCGGTTGGCCGCAGCCGCAGGGTAGGGCTTTGTTCAGCGGATTGTATGTGAACGAGCTGATGCTGAAGTTGACCGTCCGCGAAGACCCGTTGCCCGAGCTTTATGATGTTTTGGCGGAAACCATGAAAACCATCTGTTGCGAGGCCAACCATATTGCCGCTTTGCGCCGTTTTGAATGGACGCTGCTGACACGCTTGGGCTTTGCCCCCGATTTGTTCCATGACGGCAACGGCAATGAAATCAACGGCGAAGAAACTTATTGGCTCACACCTGAAGAGGCTGTGGTTCCCCTGGCCGAGGCCGACCGTTTCCATGCGCTCAATAAGGGCGTTGCCGTATTGGGCGCGACGTTAATCGATTTGAGGGAAGGCAGTTTTGTTCATCAGGAAAGTCTGGGGCAGGCTTTGAAAGTGACGCGGCTTTTGATTGACAATCTTCTGCCCGAGGGCATCAAGTCTCGGCAGGTTTTGCAGCAGTTGCAGCAGTTTGGCTTGGGCAGTTGAATTTTTTAGACGGCCTTTGATATGAGAAGGTTCAGGCCGTCTGAAACCTTAAAGAAAGGACTTTATTATGTTGTTAGGCGTAAACATCGACCATATTGCCACCGTCCGCAATGCGCGCGGTACGATTTATCCCAGCCCTGTCGAAGCGGCGCTGATTGCGGAAACCCACGGTGCAGATTTGATTACCATGCACTTGCGTGAAGACCGCCGCCATATTAAAGATGCGGACGTGTTCGCCGTTAAAAACGCCATCCGCACGCGCCTGAATTTGGAAATGGCGTTGACGGAAGAAATGCTGGAAAACGCGCTTAACGTCATGCCGGAAGATGTGTGCCTCGTGCCTGAAAAACGTCAAGAAGTAACCACCGAAGGCGGTTTGGACGTATTGGCGCAACAGGATAAAGTGGCTGAGTTCACTAAAATCCTGACTGACGCAGGCATCCGCGTGTCCTTGTTTATCGATGCCGACAACGCGCAAATCCAAGCCGCTTATGATGTCGGCGTGCCCGTTATCGAGTTGCACACCGGTGCATATGCCGATGCGCACAGCCACGCCGAGCAAATGAAACAATTCGAGCGCATTCAAAACGGCGCGCATTACGCCAGCGATTTGGGTTTGGTCGTCAACGCCGGACACGGCCTGACCATTCACAACGTAACGCCGATTGCCCAAATTCTCGCCATCCGCGAATTGAATATCGGCCATTCGCTGATTTCCCAAGCACTCTTCCTCGGCCTGCCTGAAGCGGTCCGCCAAATGAAGGAAGTCATGTTCAGGGCCAGAATGCTGCCTTAAGGGCATCAGCCATACCGGCTAAGGCAATTTGCTTGGGCCGGTAGCCGCATTTTCAGACGGCCTGACTATTTAAACAAGGAGCAGACCCATGATTTACGGAATCGGTACAGACATTGTTTCCCTCAAACGCATTATCCGCCTGAACAAAAAATTCGGACTGGCATTTGCGCAACGCATTCTCAGCCCGGAAGAGCTGTTGGAATTTCCGCAGGCAGGCAAACCGGTCAACTATCTTGCCAAACGCTTTGCCGCCAAAGAGGCTTTTGCCAAAGCCGTCGGTACGGGCATACGCGGCGTGGT
>NZ_JBQCVF010000204.1:0-2491 GCF_051962515.1 Neisseria sp. P0009.S007
TGGTGGGTGATGACGGAGTCGAACCGCCGACATTCTGCTTGTAAGGCAGACGCTCTACCAACTGAGCTAATCACCCATGCGCAAAATTGCGAAGACGTTATTAAACCAAAAAATCCTGATGCGCGCAAGATTTATTTGCCGATAATTAGATGTCTCCCTGCAAGCACCAGTTTTCAAAGGAAATAATTTCTTCCTGTTTGCCTGCGACAACCAAAATGTCGCCGGTTTCCAGAACGAAATCAGGGTCAAGGTCTTGGATTTTTCCGGTATTGCGGCGGATAAACAATAGTTTCAGATGATGGGCGGTCAAGGGCAATTCACGGATGGTTTTACCGATGGCATGTGCCTCGCCTTGCAATGGGAAGGCATGGCGGCAGACGGCCTTGCTGTCTTCGTCGGAGAAGCTGTCATCATCACTGCCGACAAACAAGTCTTGCAAAGATGCATAGCGGCTGTGACGGATGTGGGTTATGGTTTGATAAACATGGTTGTAGGAAAGGCCGTGGCCCAACATGGCATAGCTTGCCAGCACCAGGCTGGTTTCTTTGGTATCGGAGACGGTTTCTTCAGCACCCATTTCGGTAAAGGTTTTAACGTAATCGTCATTGGTGGCGCGAACATAAACCGGCATGCTCGGATGCATGGACATGATGTTGCCGAGAACATGTTGGGTTTCATGCATATTGTTCAGCGTGATGACCACTATTTTGGCACGTCCCAAGCCGGCGGCTTCCAAGACTTCACGGCGTTTGGCATCGCCAAAGGAAACCGGTTCGCCTGCGTTGCGTGCCACTTGTACGCGGGCAATATCCAAGTCAAGGGCAAAGTAGGGGATGCCTTCTTGCGCCAATACACGGGCAACCGATTGACCGCCGCGTCCGAAACCGATAATTAGGACGTGTTCGGATTTGCTCATGGTTTCCACCAGCATGGAGTGCAAGTCCAAGGCTTTCATGTCCCAGTCGGATTTAACAAAGCGGCTGACGATGGCATCGCTGCTGCCCAAAATGAATGGTGCGGCAATCATGGAGAGCAAGACGGCTGCAGTGGCTGCTTGTTCCAATTCGGGCGAAACCATATTGATTTTGCTGGAAATAGCCAGCATCACGAAACCGAACTCGCCGCCTTGTGCCAAATAAAGCGCACTCTTGAGGCTGTCGCTCGTAGGGTTTTTCATGCGCAAAGCGATGATGAAGACGACCAGTGCTTTCAAGACCAACAGGATTGCCAACAAAATCAGGATTTGCTGCCAGTTGCCGATCAGCGCCTGAATATCCAGCTTCATACCGACGGTAATGAAGAAGAAGCCCAGCAGGATATCGCGGAATGGACGGATGTCGTCTTCCACCTGAATACGGTATTCGGTTTCGGAAAGCAGCATACCGGCAACGAATGCGCCCAATGCCATAGACAGGCCTTCAAGCTCCGTCAGATAGGCCACGCCCAAAGTAACCAGCAAAACGTTGATCATAAAGAGTTCGGACGATTTGCGTTTGGCAACCAGTCTGAACCAGCGCGACATCACACGGCTGCCGACAACAAACAAAATGCCCAAGGTCAGCAACATTTTCAAACCGGCCAAGCCCAGTTCTACCCACAAGTTGCCTTCGCTGCCGCCAGCAAGTGCCGGAATCAGAATCATCAGCGGTACCACGGCAATATCTTGCATCAGCAAAACACCCATGGCCATTTGTCCATGTGGCTGACCCAGCTCGGTTTTCTCCGACAGAATGCGGCTGACGATGGCGGTGGACGACATGGTCAGTGCGCCCGCAGTGGCAAACGCCCAGTTAAACGGCGTGCCCATTGCCATCAAAATGCCCATAATCGAGAGCATGGTAATGATGACTTGCAAACCGCCCAAGCCGAATACGAGACGGCGCATGGCTTTGAGTTTGGGCAGGGAGAATTCGAGACCGATGCTGAACATCAAGAATACAATGCCTATTTCGCCCAAATAGTCGGTGGCATGGCTTTGCGGAATCAGTTTGAACATACCCGGACCGGCAATAAAACCGACCAAAAGATAACCGAGCATGGAAGGAATGTTGAACTTGCGACAGCAGATAACTGTAATGACGGAAACCAACAAGACAATGACAATGGGTCCGAGGGAGAATTCGTGCATAGAGTGGGCGGCCTTTCGTTAAGAGTAGCTATTGTTATATAGGCCGTCTGAAACACGTCGAAAACCGACAGCAAACCCAAATAAAAACGCACAGAATGAACTTCATTTCTGCGATTTGATTTCCCGTATCATGCTTATTTGGACTTACTGTTTCGAGCGTTATCTAACGGATTATTAAGATTATATCAAGATAGAATGTAAAGTAGTGTTTTGATTGACAAAAAAGGCCGTCTGAAATATTCAGACGGCCTTTAAATAAATGGTTTAAGGCATCAACATGCCGCCGTTGACATGAAGTGTCTGACCGGTAATGTATTTTGCCTGATCAGAAGCCAAGAACAAGACTGCATCGGCAATATCTTG
>NZ_JBQCVF010000205.1:0-2478 GCF_051962515.1 Neisseria sp. P0009.S007
CGTTTCTATTTGGTTTATGAAAAATTCAATAAACGAGACCGATTCTTTCTGAACAATGAAGTCAGCCTTTTTTTAGACGGACAAAGCGGCAAAACCGATCACTTACTCCATTGTTTCAAACGAAGTGAAAGCCATTCATTGGAAGAGTGGCAGGCAAATGATTACGAATTGATACGCCAAACGACAAACAAACAATACGATGAATGCTTGGCCCAATTCAAAGAAGATACCAAGGCAAATACATCAAAATTATAAAACCTTAGAACCATCATGCACCTAATCCGAATCCTATCCCCCGACCTACCCCAACACGACCTTATCGCCGCCCATCCGAATTGGACGCGTGCTGATTTCAACCGTGCGGTTTTTCATCTGTCAGGCCGTCTGAAACAGGCAGGCGTGCAAACTGCCGCGTTGTGGTTTGACGATGCCGCGCTGTTTGCCTGTGCCGTGTTGGCAGTGTGGCATTCTGGCGGAAAGGTTTTATTGCTGCCCAATTTGGCGCAAGACAATTTGGAGTGGGGGAAAACGGCAGAGGCGTTTTTAACAGATTCAACAGATAAAAAGCTGTCTTCAGACGGCCTGAACGTCTGGCACTTGCCTGATGTATTGACTCAAACGGAATCGGAAGGACTGAGCACCTATCCTGAAAACTATCTGATTCCCGACCATGCCGAAGCATGGCTGAAAACATCGGGCTCCAGCGGCGAAGCGCAGATTATTGTGAAAACCGCCGCGCAAATGCAGGCAGAAGCTCTGACTTTGGCAAATACGCTGCCATTTGGACAACACAGTGAAACCGTGATCGGCAGCGTGATTCCGCAACATCTTTACGGCTTCACGTTCCGCTTCGCACTCGCACTGATAATGGGTTGGACTATGGAGCGACAGCAGGCGGTTTATCCGGAAAACCTGCTTTCCAGCACGGCCGCACACGATAAAGTGGTTTGGATTGCCAGTCCGGCCGTGCTCAACCGCTTGGGCAAAAACCGCAACTGGCAGAGTATCGGCCATAAAATTACAGGCATTGTCTCGGCCGGCGGTGCGTTGCCCGCAGCCACGGCGGATTTGCTGCAACAGGCTGCCGTCCGCCCGTTTGAAGTTTATGGCAGTACCGAAACCGGTGTGATTGCCTCACGTTGCGAACGCCAAGAATGGCAGCCTTTCGAAGGCGTGGAAATCGGGCAAAACGAAGAAGGCGCACTATGGGCTTCTTCGCCTTGGTCGCCCGAACCCCGCCAAACCGCCGATTTGATCGAGCCGCAAGATGACGGTTTCCTGTTACTCGGTCGTCAAGACCGCATTATTAAATTCGAGGACAAACGCGTGTCGCTGACTCAAATCGAACACGAACTTTTACAACACCCTTGGATTGCCGACGCCCACTGCGGCCGCCATCCGCAACACCAACGCATTGCCATATGGGCGGCATTAAATGCAGACGGTATCGCCGCCTTACGCGAGAAAGGCCGTGCTGCGGTTGCCGATACGCTCAAACGCCATCTTGCCTCCACACAGGACACCATTGCCCTGCCGCGTTACTGGCGTTTTACCGACAGCCTGCCGCGCAATGCCCAAGCCAAAATCGCTGCGGTGGATTTTCAGACGGCCTTTACCGTTGCCCAAACTTCGCCCGTTTGGTCGAAAACATCATCTGACGATGAAACCAATACCGAAACTTTTATCGGGCGCGTGCCTTTGGATTTGGTTTATTTCGGCGGCCATTTTGCCACCTTCCCGCTGGTTCCAGGCGTGGTCGAGCTGCAATGGGTGCGCAACCTGATCGCGCCCCAGCCATGGAGTAAACAGCGCGTCATCCGCATCGAAAATCTAAAATATCAGCAGTTTATCCGTCCTCACGATAAAGTGTCGGTAGAGCTAAAATACGATGAAGGTAAAAACAAACTGAGCTTTAAAATCAACAACGGAGAGTATCCGTGTGCATCAGGACGGATTGTGTTTGAGGCCGTCTGAATATACTTATTAACTTTTTAGTGGAAAACCAACAATATGCAACTCTTCCCTGCCCTAGAACAACGCTATTCCCACGAACACCAGTCTGCAGGCGAGGCTCAACGTCTGGCTCAAGAAATCGCTTTTGCACCGATTGTGTTCCAAGTTTCCCGCCTGATGGTGAAATTTGGCATTCTGGACCTGCTGAACGACCATCCAGACGGCCTCACTCAAGCCGAAATTGCTGAAAAAGCGAAAATCAGCAACTACGCGGCACAAGTCCTGCTGGAAGCTTCGCTGTCTATCGGCACTGTCTTGACTCGCGACAACCGCTATTTCATCAGCAAGGCCGGTTGGTTTGTCCTCAAAGACAAAATGGCCCGCGTCAACATGGATTTCACGCAGGAAATCTGCTACCTAGGCATGTTTGATTTGGAAAAAACCCTGCAAACCGGCAAGCCCGAAGGCCTGAAAGTATTCGGCGACTGGCCGACCATTTACGAAGGCTTGTCTTCATTGCCAAGC
>NZ_JBQCVF010000206.1:0-2399 GCF_051962515.1 Neisseria sp. P0009.S007
TGCCGTTCGGATCGGTTACCGACAGCAACAGACCGTTGCCGGCATATTCGAAACGGGTGATGTGTTTCAGCGGGTCGATATAGGCCAATCCGGCCGCATCGCGGATAATGCGTTGGCAGCCAGGTACGCTCCAACCCTCGCCGAGCCAGCCGGTACCGTCTTGGTCGGAATAATAGCTGCGGCTCCATACTAGAGGCAAAATGCCTTCAAAGGCAAAGTCGGTTTCACCCTCCAAAACTTCAAACCGTGTATCGGATTCACCGGCCGACCGGCACCCACTGCACCCTTACAGGACAGACAGGTTTTAGGGGGAAGTCTTTTGCTGAACTTGCCGTTCATATGGAACATATCGCCGGTGCGCACGATATAGCGTTTGCGGATTTTAACCGAGGAAGAATGGCGCATCGGCCAGGCCGGTTTGGTGGCGGTACGGGAAAGTATGCCCTTGCGGCCCGGAAGTTATAAATAAAGTTGGATAATACTTGTTATTTTTTTTTGTGTTTCAACACTAATTTCCTGGTTAAAATTTTGGATTAATTTAAGAAAATCAATAATTAAGTTGATTTGATTAGTGTTAAATATCGTACTTTGGTCTCTTAGGGCAATATATAAAAAGTCAACAACGTAACCATATAAATAGAATTTAGATAAATTAGAAAAAATATATTTTAAACAGCAAGGAGTAAAATATAATATAGCCTTATTAGTAAAGGCTTGCCACTCTAGTGATTCAAGTATTGAGAGAAAATCATCGTATGTTATCTCAATCCAAGTTTTAGTAGATAGTTGCATTATAGAAAATATATAAAAGTTATCACTATCATCAAAACTTATGATGTTATTTTTATCAACTTTAAAAATTGGGAAAGTAGGCTTAATTTTTTCTTCTAGACAATTTCGTTCTTGTATATATTTTACCTCCATAAGAAATTTTTCAAATTCATAATTCACTCCTAAATCTTTGATAAACTTAGAAATATATTCTAAAAAATCATAAATTATATTAATTTCATTTTTGGTTAAAGATTGTAGTAAATTAAATAGTTCACTTACTTCTCCTTGGGATATGTTAGAATAATAGCTAAATAATTCTATGAAATAATCATTATCTATACTAGGATTTTCTATTGAGTTTAGTAAAAGTGTATTTAAATGTAAAGCATTTTCATTTTTTTGTTTATCTGACATTTGATTTTTAATTAACAAAATTAGATTGTTTTTTTTCATGTCTTACTTTCTATATTTTAAGGTATGGCAGCATTTGCAGGAATTGTTCCCCATAAAGGAGGGAGTAAAGAAGGCAAAAACCGAACAATTCGATAAACTATATATGCAGCTCCAGCACCAGCAACAACTTTTGCTCCTGTTTCTACAGTAGACCTCGGAACAGCAGGATTTTTCCACTGTTTAGGCTGAGGAACTGGTTTTGTCGCCCACTTCCACGCCCCAGAAGGGGGACTTCCACAACCTGAATCGTTCCACTCCTGCAAACGGTCTCTAAGGCTTTTCTGTTGATTCTTGATTTCCTGTTCATGTGTTTTCCACGACTGGGTACCAGGACCATTGCGACCATTAATTTGTTCATTGAACCTATGGCGCAAACCATGAGTGCCACCATTGTTACATTTCCGTTTATCTCTATTAATTAATCTATCAATATCTTGCCCAATCTCTTCGCATGATCGTTTTGACTTTCCTTTTAGACCTAATGGATCAAGCCAACGAGATATATTGAAGGCAAACATATAAAAATTACTACCTCCAAACAACCCAATCGGATCCTGATTCACAAACCGACCCGCATCAGGCTCGTAATACCTGAAGAAGTTGTAATGCAGCCCCGTCTCACGGTCGCAATACTGGTTCTGCAGGCGGAAGGGTTGGTGAGCAGTTCCGGATATGTTGGTTTCACTCTTCAGTTTGCCCCAGCCGGTATAGTTGCCAAACCACAAGAGGTTGCCGTCTTCATCGGTCATCTCTCTCGGAATGCCGATTTGGTCGCAGTGGAAGTAGTGGGTTTGTTGGCGGCTTTCGCCTTCTTCGTTGGTCCAGTTATGTACCTGTGCCAAGGGTTCGTAGCTATCGGGATCGGTATAGATATAGGTATATCTGCCGTCCGGGTGGACTTCCTGCAAGAGGTGGCTGCCGTCCCAAACGAATCCGGTTTCCTCTTCGAGGTCGTCTGAAACTTCCTGACTGGTTTTCAGACGACCTTTGCCTATCCTTCTGCCCAAGGCGTCGTAGGTGTACGCCCAAGTTTCTTTGCTGCCGTCTTTTTTGAAGATTTCGGCTTTAACCAGTTGGTCGTGCAGATCGTAGAAATAGTTCTGCACTTCGCCGTCGGCCAGTTCGCGGTGGATCAGGTTGCCGAGGTCGTCGTAGTAATAGCTGCTGCCGTT